>JAGFXV010000053.1 GCA_017861475.1 Bacillota bacterium
TGTGGTCAGCCAGACCGGTGAATATCTGGGCGGAGCAATTGCTCCCGGCATCAAGATATCGACGGACGCTCTGGTGTCGAGGGCTTCCAAGCTGCCCAGAGTGGAACTGTCCTTGCCCAAAAGCATGATTGGCAAAAATACGGTGATGAGTATGCAGGTAGGCATAATGTACGGATTTGTTGGTCAGGTGGAAGGCATTATCAATCGCATGAAAAAAGAAATAGGTGGAGACATCCGGGTTATTGCCACCGGCGGATTGGCTGCCCTGATTGCGGGGGAGACTGATACAATCAACGAGGTCGATGAATTCCTTACCCTAGATGGGCTGCGTCTGCTGTATGAATTAAACCACGGTTAAGGAGATATGGTGTTTAAAATAGGAAATCTTGCATTGGAAAACAGAGTAGTGGCAGCACCGCTGGCTGGCATTACTGACCGGGCTTTCCGTATGGTATTGAAATCCATGGGTTGCGGCCTGATTTTTACCGAAATGGTCAGTGACATGGGCTTGATTTACAACAGCAGTAAAAGCCGGCAAATAGCTGATCCCAGCGGCGACATCGGCCCGGTGGCTGTGCAAATATTTGGATCCGATCCTGAAGCCATGGCACAGGCCGCGCAAATGGTGGAAACGATGGGTGCCGCCATGATAGATATAAATATGGGCTGTCCTACCCCTAAAATTGTAAGGAATGGGGAAGGGGCAGCCTTAATGCTGAACCCGGAACTCAGCCGAAGAATAATTCACAGTGTAATTGCAGCAGTGAAAGTACCGGTATCCATTAAAATGCGTAAAGGCTGGGACGATGAGCAATGCAATTATTTACAGATGGGAGAGATTGCGGTAGCAGAAGGAGTTCAGGCTATAACGCTGCATCCGCGCACCCGTATGCAGTTTTTTTCCGGGCAGGCCGATTGGCAGGCGATTGCTGCCTTAAAACGCCATGTACCGGTTCCGGTGATCGGCAGCGGTGATATCAACAAGGCGGAAGACGCGGTGCGGATGATTGCTGAAACCGGATGTGACGCCGTAATGATCGGTCGCGCTGCCCTGGGAAACCCTTTCATTATCCGCGAAACCATAGCCTTGCTTGAACATGGCTGCAAGATAGCTGCACCTTTGCCAACAGAAAAAATAAATGTAGCCATCCGCCACCTGGATCTGACTATCCAAAACAAAGGTGAGAGGATAGCCGTACGTGAAATGCGCAAACATATATCCTGGTATACCAAGGGGATGCCGGCAGCCGCCCGGTTGCGTGACAGGATCAACCATGCGGTTACCAGGCAAGAAATGATGGATATCCTTGAAAGTCTTACCGGCTAACAAGGATATATAATTGCCCGCCGCAAAAACCGCAGGTTTTCATATCATATCGGTACACATCTCCGCTGCTTCGCTTGTTTTGCTAAAAAAAGGATGGTAAAATAGCGTTGTACTCAAAACTGTACACAAAATTGTGCTCAAGGAGTTACTATGGATTTTATTCGCATTCAGGACAAAATAATAAGCTGGCAGAAAATCGAAAATTCCCTGCAGAAAATACTGCAGATGAGAGCGCGTGGTTTTTCCCAGCAGGAGGTAGCCGATCGGCTGAACATTGACCGGACTTTCATATCCCGTCTGGAAGGGTTGGGAGAGCTACGTAAAGGGCAGAGTATAGCCTGTTTCGGATTTCCATTGAGCAATAAGGAGGAAATTCAGTCAATTCTGGAAAAGGAGGGCGTCGAATATAGTCTGCTCATGACTGAACAGGAGAGACAGGATTTTATAAATAAACGTTCCGGCAAAGAGCTTTTGAACGTACTTATGGACTTGATCGCTGATGCACGCCGATACGATGTCGTTATCTGCATTGGTTCCGATGAAAGGATCAAACTGATGGAAGGCGTTCTTGATGGTCAGATCATATCTGTCGAAATTGGAACATCACCAATTACCGAAGATAAGTGGCTGGATCCTGCTGTAATCCGAGAAATATTGAGATCCATCCGCACGGCCAGATTAAAATGATGGAGGTTTTTTTATGAAACATGTTGTAAGTGTTAGCTTGGGCTCATCAAAACGTGATCACGCTTTTGAAACAGATTTTATGGGAGAAAAATTCCGCATCGAAAGGATCGGCACAGACGGCGACTGGGAAAAAGCGCTGCAGTTGATCAGAGATCTGGACGGAAAGATAGATGCCTTCGGAATGGGCGGGATTGATCTTTATATTCAAATAGCTGGCAAGCGTTACGAAATCAAAGACGCCAAAAAATTAGTGGCTGCAGCCAGGAAAACCCCCATGGTCGACGGCAGCGGTTTGAAAAATACCCTGGAACGCAAATGTATTGTTGATGTGCAGAAAGAGGGAATATTTGATCTGCGCGGCAAAAAAGTATTGATGGTCTGCGGAGTTGACCGCTTTGGCATGGCGGAGGCTTTTGAAGAAGTGGGGGCTGATCTTACCCTGGGCGATTTTATCTATACGCTGGGCATCCCCTTCCCGATCCATTCCTTGAAAACACTGCGCATTTTCGGCAGAATGGCTGCACCGATCGTAGTAAATATGCCTTTTGACAAGTTGTATCCAACGGGCGAGAATCAGGATGTCATAATTCCCAAACATTCAAAATACTATTATAATGCAGAAGTGCTGGCTGGTGATTTCCTTTATATAAAACGCTATCTGCCGGAAAAATTAAACGGCCAATTGATTATTACCAATACCACTACCCAGGAAGATATGGTGATGCTGAAAGAACGCGGCATCAGCAAAGTGATTACTACGACTCCGGATATGGGCGGAAGATCCTTTGGCACCAATGTAATAGAGGCGTTGATGGTTACCCTGTTAAATAAACCGGTCGATGAGATACGTCCGGAAGATTATTATGCCATGCTAAAGGAACTTGATTTTAAACCCGGAGTGGTTGATTTGGAGACATTTAGTGCCTGAATATGATTTTGCTATTTTGAATATGTTGGACCGTAATCGCCGGGGGCTGACCACCAGGAAATATTTTTTGGACAGGTTGGCCCCGGTTTTTTTCTCTCCCCGGGTAGAGCATCTGATCCATCTTAAGGACTTGGGATTCAGGGGATGTAATGTATTTTTTCCCCTGGGGCCGGATAACTGGAAACAGATGGAGTCTGACCAGCGTGGCTTTATGTGGAAAAAATCAGAGAGCATTATGCAGGACTTTGCGGTGGGAAATATGGCTGCAGACCGTCGTCTTAAAATGTCATTGCAGACCGGGGAGGCAAAATTCCCGCTGCTGTTCGGGGATAACTTTATCAAGGCGCTGGCGGCCGTAATGGTCAAACATGCGCTGGAAAGAAAGACTATAAATAAACTCATCATGGTGGGAAAGATGGCAGAATTATTTCCCCTGGTGGATCATCTGGGCGGCTACGGTCTGCCTGTTTCCGTGCAAAACCAGTGTCCTGCTCGTGATGAGGCAATTGCCTGGCGGCTGCTTTATGACAAGGGCTGGGCAGTCAGCAACAGCTATATAAGTCCTGAAAACTGGATGCAGGGTGATTTGATCATTTTATTTCAGCCCGGATATAAACGTCTGGCGATGGCAGCACCGGGAGCATTCTGGCTGGAACTGAATGATGAGGGACATAATCTGGCCCCCAGCCTTGAAAATGAGCTGGTACGGGTTGGTATGGATAATCACTTGTCGATGCTGGCACCGATCCTGGAAAGTATTTTGTATACGAAAGCAGGTATTTCTGGAAACAATGTAGAAATAAATGGCTTGGAATTTGTGCCGGAGATCAAGAATGGTGCAGACCTGGAAACCTTGATTGAAGCAGGCGAGCAATTAGGTCTTTGGGAGCCTTTTCGCCAAGGCTGGAGCTGAGGATTTCTTGACAATGGCCTATGTGGTCATTATAATACCATAAAGGATAAAAGCTCAGGGTGAAGAAGGTTACCTTTATTTGTTTGGCCAGGAGCGAGCGAGGCTCGCTTTTAAAAATTCTGTATGGGGTGTAAAAGCCTGGCATATAGGCTTTTACACAATTTTATTGTTAGGGAGCGATTAAATGGCCGAGAGAGATGACAGGGAAATAATATTGACCAAAGAGGGACTGGAAAAACTGGAGACGGAGTTGGAGACGCTTAAATCAACCCGGCGCGAGGAAGTTGCGGAACGTATCAAACAAGCGATTGCTTTTGGTGACATATCGGAGAACTCTGAGTATGAAGATGCCAAAAATGAGCAGGCTTTTATCGAGGGTCGCATCATCACCCTGGAAAAAACTTTGAAAAACGCACGCTTGATGACTGCGGATGAAATACGTGACGATGTTGTATCTCTGGGGACCAAAGTTACCCTGAAAGAAATGAAATCAGGCCGTGAAGTTAATGTCACGCTGGTCGCATCGGTCGAATCAAAGCTCAAGGACGGGAAAATTTCTGACGAGTCACCGGTGGGCAAAGCCATCATGGGCAAGTCGGTAGGCACCAAGGTCGAAGTAGAAGCACCGGCAGGAATCATTAAATACAAAATCGTTAAAGTAGAGAGATAAATAACGGGTCAGGCACCCAACTTGTCATTTAATTTTTATCAACTGACAGGTTGGGTGTTTGGTGCCTTAGATAGAGGTGGATAAATGTCTGAGCAAAATAATCAGGAAATGGATCTGAACGAGTTAAAAAAGGTACGTCTGGAAAAATTGCAGGAACTTCGCGACATGGGTGTCGATCCCTTTGGAAGTCGATTTGAACGCGATACTGACTGCAAAACGATCATGGATCAGTTTGAAGTCATGGAAGGGCAGAACGTAACTGTGGCGGGACGAATTATGTCCAAGCGCCGTCACGGCAAAGCTGGTTTTGCCAATTTACAGGATCTTTCCGGTATCATTCAGCTATATTTTAAAAAAGATGACCTGGGCGAAGAACATTACGAATTGTTTAAAAAGCTTGATATAGGTGATGTTCTGGGTATCAAAGGATATGTGTTCCGTACCCAGAAAGGTGAGATCACCATCCATGTTGAGGATATGGAGTATCTCTCCAAATCACTTAATCCGCTGCCGGAAAAATGGCACGGATTGAAAGATGTGGAAATGAGGTACCGTCAGCGCTATGTGGATCTGATCGTCAACCCGGATTCCCGGGAGGTATTTATAAAACGCAGCCGGATCGTGAAAGAGATCCGCAATTATCTTGATGCAAGAGGTTTCCTGGAAGTGGAGACACCAATGATGCAGCCGATTGCCGGCGGAGCAGCAGCCCGTCCGTTTATAACCCATCACAACACCCTGGACATGAATCTCTATCTGCGGATTGCGCCTGAACTGTATCTGAAGCGCCTGATCGTGGGAGGACTGGAAAAGGTCTATGAAATCAACCGCAGCTTCAGAAATGAAGGCATAGATACGCGTCACAATCCTGAATTTACGATGTTGGAGCTTTACCAGGCTTACGCTGATTATCAGGTTATGATGGAGCTGACCGAAAATATGGTGGCTGAAGTCCTGCAGAAGGTCAATGGCAGTATGCAGGTAGAGTTTGAGGGAGTTACGCTTGATTTTACCCCTCCCTGGCATCGCGTTACCATGCTGGACGCCATTAAAAAACATGCCGGAGTGGATTTTAAAGAGATCGTCAGTGACGCCGAAGCCCAGGCAGCAGCGGCCAAACTGGGTTTGAAAGTGGATTCCCGCAGCAGCCGCGGTGAAATCATAAATGAAGTATTTGAAGAATTTGTGGAAGAAAAGCTGATTCAACCCACCTTTGTTTATGGTCATCCCGTGGAAATTTCGCCTTTGGCCAAGAGAAATGCCCAGTATCCTGAATTTACTGATCGGTTTGAAGTATTTATCATGCAGCGGGAGATCGCTAATGCCTTTTCGGAACTTAATGATCCCCTTGATCAGAAGGAGCGTTTCCTGAAACAGGTGGAAAAGAGAGCCGGTGGGGATAGCGAGGCTCATATGATGGATGAAGATTATATCAATGCTTTGGAATATGGAATGCCTCCAGCCGGAGGGTTGGGGATCGGTATTGACCGGTTGGTAATGCTGATGACGGATTCATCCTCCATTAGAGATGTTATTCTGTTTCCCACTCTGCGCAGCAGAGAATAGTAGATTTAATAATGACGGTTTAAAAATCCCGCCTTCTCCAGAAGGCGGGATTTTTGTCAAGCTGGTTTGAATACTCGATTTTTGGTTAGCGTCTGCTGTTTTCATTTTACTTGTAACGGTCTAATCCTTCCTGGATAACATTCAGGACCGCTTCGTTTTCATCAATGCGGTAGACCCGTGCCGGCTGGCCGTTGCTGTCCATATCCGTAGCGCTGAAAAATATGGCCGCCTTGATGCGGGGATAATTATCGATGTGACGAAACATGTCTCTCAGCCATTGGCTTTTGTCACCGCCGACGGAATTGCTGCCGAACTCGGTAATCATAAATGGCAAGGCAAAGTGCTGTGAATACTCAGCATAAAGCGGATTATAAATATCTGCGAATTCCCGCCAGCGCTCACCTTCATAGTAGGTTCCGGTATTGTAACCGGTCAGGCCGATAATATCGACATATTCACTGCCGGGGAAATAATTCAGATAGCTGTTCCAGGCGAAATCAGGAAAGGACAGGTCATGAGGATTCCATACCCACAGGACATTGTCCACCTGATTGGCGGCAAAAATATCATAAATATATTGCCAGGCTTTTATATAGAGGTCGGCGTCATTACCGTAATGATAACTGCAATACACACACCAGTCACCGTTCATTTCATTGTTGGGACGGAAAAGGATCGGATGTCCGAAAGACTTTATATCTTTCGCGTATTGATTGAGATAAGCATCGAATTTACCATTTAACAGTTCGGGAATGATATTCTGGTTAAATTCTGCCAGCGGAGTTCCTTGCGGGTTATATGGCGCAGCACTGTCAGCAAATTCGAAACCCAGTTGCAGGGTCAGCTCAACACATTTTTGATTTTCCCAAGCGGTCTGCAATTCCTTCAGTGGCAAAGGTTTGTCGAGATTCTGGTAGCGGATCAGGAAATGAAAATCATAGTCAAGTCGGTCTTCCAGCCAGGTTAGATTTTTCATTTTACCGGGGGCAGTCGGTTCATAAATACCCCATTTCAGGCTGGCCTGATCGCCGAAATTCTGCTCGTAAAAGCGGCGGGTTTCAGCATTCCATTTCTTGGGCTGGGACTGATAGCAGGTATTTGCCGCTGATTGATTAAGGCTTACCGGTTTAAAACTTTTGACCATCTTCATAAATTCCGCATCGTCGATGGGTTGACTGGATTTCATAATAATGGTGTAGACCTGACGGGAATTTTCCACCAGCATGGCACACAAATAGTGATTTCTATCGTTTTTGACCCGGGCCAGCGGTGCGCGTTGCCATTTGCTGAGATGGGCCAGGCGGCCATTAATGACGGTGTATTTGTTCATTTCAACTTTAATGTCTTTATCGCGGGTCAGAAATCCGTTGCTGTATCCGATATAGGCTTTGGCATCGCTTATTTTGTCATCGAAGTTATCGCTGTAGACTTCAATATTGTTTTGGTCATCGGCAAATTCGCTTTTCAGGGCCGCCAGAGTCAGGTCAGGCCGATAACTTTTTGGATAGTTTATAGCGTAGCCGCCGGCATGATTATAAAGTCGCAAATAATTTTCATCCACTTCGACGATGGTCTTTATTTCATCCGTGCTGACGGTTTTCTGTTCGTCAAAATATCTATCATAATATCTGGCCAGGTAAATTCCGGCACCTGCCATGACGAGCAGAAGTATAATCCCCGCCAGAATATAAAATACTTTTTTCATAAGTGAACCCCCCCTGTGGTATA
>JAGFXV010000380.1 GCA_017861475.1 Bacillota bacterium
GATAACCGCTGGGATCGGATCGAAAAGGCATATCAATCAATCGTGCTGGGTGAAGGATTGCAGGCAGCTACAGCCCAGGCAGCCATCCAACGCAGCTATGAAGCTCGCATCAGTGACGAATTTATGGAACCGGTGGTCATGGTTGATGATCAAGGGCGACCGGTCGGCAAAATAAGCGACGGTGACGCCGTGATATTTTTCAATTTCCGGGCCGACCGGGCGCGTCAAATCAGTCACAGCCTGCTGGATAAGACCATGGACAAATTTGAACGAAAAATCGTGCCGGCCATCCAGTACGTCTGTATGACCCAGTATGACGCCAAACTGGATGCACCTGTAGCGTTCCCTCCGCAAAATCTTGACAACACACTGGGGGAAATTCTGTCCGCTGCAGGGTTGACTCAGCTGCGCATTGCCGAGACAGAGAAATATGCCCATGTTACTTTCTTTTTTAATGGCGGAGTTGAAGCTGCCAATCCCGGTGAAGAAAGAATTCTGATCCCTTCGCCGAAAGTTGCAACTTATAATTTGCAGCCCGAGATGAGCGCTAATGAAGTAACCCGGCGCGTCTTACAGGAGATTGACCGCGATTATTATGATGTTGTGATCATGAACTATGCCAATCCGGATATGGTAGGTCATACCGGCATACTGGATGCAGCTGTGCAGGCTGTGCAGACCATTGACAAATGTCTGATCCAGGTGGTTAACAAGGTGCGAGAGAAAAACGGCAAGATTATTATTACTGCTGATCACGGCAATTGTGAAATGATGATCGATTTGGTCAATGGCTGCCCACTAACAGCACATACCCACAACAAGGTACCATTTATTCTGGTGGATGACCAGCAAAGAGGCAAAACGCTGAGAGAGGGCTCATTACGTGATGTAGCTCCTACCATGCTGGGATTGCTGGGTTTGCCTGTCCCGGATGAAATGACCGGCAGTTCGCTGCTGTGCATGGAATAAGTCAATTGTTCTGAAAGACAACTATTATGGAAGGGAGATAAAAATGAGTATTATCGTCGATGTTTATGCACGTGAGGTTTTGGATTCCCGCGCCAATCCCACCATTGAAGTGGAAGTGATTCTGGAAGACGGAACCATGGGCAGGGCGATTGTTCCTTCAGGGGCTTCCACCGGCGCACATGAAGCGGTGGAACTAAGGGACGGTGATCCCAAACGCTATGGAGGCAAAGGTGTTCTGAAAGCAGTGGAAAATGTCAACGAGATCATTGCACCTGAACTGATTGGGATGGATGTAACCCATCAAATCGATATCGACAGTTTAATGATCGAGCTGGACGGTACGCCCAACAAAAGCAAACTGGGTGCCAATGCCATCCTGGGGGTTTCCCTGGCAACAGCACGCGCTGCTGCGGAATACTTGGGTCTGCCGTTATATCAATATATTGGGGGCACCAATGCCAAGGAAATCCCGGTGCCGATGATGAACATTCTGAATGGCGGCAAACATGCAGATAATAACGTTGATATTCAGGAATTTATGGTGGTTCCCTGTGGTGCTCCCACCTTTGCGGAAGCTTTGCGCATGGGGGTTGAAGTATACCATAGCTTAAAGAAAGTGCTGAGCGGCAAAGGACTTGCCACCTCCGTAGGTGATGAAGGCGGCTTTGCCCCGAATCTGGCTTCCAATGAGGCGGCTATCGAAGTCATTTTGGAAGCAATCGATCAAGCTGGTTACGTAGCCGGGCAGGATGTTTTTATTGCTCTTGATACGGCTGCCAGCGAATTATATAAAGATGGTCGTTACACACTTAATCAAAAGAGCTTCAGTTCTGAAGAGATGGTTGATTTTTACGAAAACCTGGTTAATAAATATCCCATTATTTCCATTGAAGATGGCTTGGCTGAAGATGATTGGGATGGTTGGAAGATATTAACTGATCGACTGGGGAAAAAAGTACAATTGATCGGAGACGATCTTTTTGTAACCAATACGGAAAGACTGGCCATGGGATTTGAAAAGGGAGTTTGCAACAGCATCCTGATTAAATTGAACCAAATCGGCACGCTTACCGAAACCCTGAACACGATCGAAATGGCCAGAAGAAAAGGATATACAACGGTAATTTCACACCGTTCCGGCGAGACAGAAGATTCTACCATGGCTGATGTTGCGGTGGCAGTAAATGCAGGCCAGATCAAAACCGGGGCACCGGCACGCACCGATCGGGCGGCCAAATATAATCAACTCCTGCGGATTGAAGAAGAATTGGATGTATTTGCACGGTTTAGCGGGCGGAAAGTATTTTATAACCTTAATAATTAGATGATGAACCTTGTAATAAATTTATTGTTTGTGGTAAAATGTACTGCAGCATTCGGGAAGGATACGGGAAAGGAGGTTGAATAGTGCTGAAAATTATTGTCCTTGTACTTCAGACTTTATGCGCATTAGGGTTGATTGGAACAGTCCTGTTACAATCTGGCAAGAGCGCAGGTCTGTCAGGAAGTATTGCAGGTGGCAGCGAGGCTATTTTTGGTAAAAAGAAAGGCGTAGACGAGTTGTTTGCCAAAATAACCGCTTATTTGGCTGCACTGTTTTTTGTCTTGACTCTGGCACTGGCCGTAATATAACGGCGGATTTATTCAGCCGGTTTTAAAAGACTTTTTGGCAATACCTCCATCCCATGCTTCCGGTCGGTTGCATTTATGTAGTAGTGGACCTGGAAATTTATGCTGTAAGTACGTTTAGCAGTCATATTAATAGGAGAGAAGTGATCAAAAAAATGTTAGAAACGGTGAACAAGATGTGGAAGGCTGTTCTGAGCAGTCTGGCAATTCTTCTGTTGACACCTGCCATGGCTATGGCCAGC
>JAGFXV010000381.1 GCA_017861475.1 Bacillota bacterium
CTAGCTTCTCTTTCGCCGGTATCAACCGGTTTTGAAGAAGGCCATATGTATAGTGAAAAGCCTTATCAGGGGGAAGGGCTGGCTGCAGTTTTTGAAAATTTATTTTCCAATAGTAAAGTGTCAGGCCCTGTGCAAGAGGTCTATTCCTCCATGAATGGAGAAAATTTCTGGGCCAAGGAATGGGGCGTGGCTTACCTTCGCAACAGAACTGCTTTTGATGCCGGCTATCGCATGCACCATCCGGCTGATTGTCTGGGAGACACCGGTGCGGCATGCGGAATCATTTTTATCATATTGACTACGCTGGGATTTCAAAAAGGATATAGACAGAGCCCGGCATTGATTACCTGTTCATCCGACCGTGGTGATCGTGCCGCAGTGATTGTTCAATCAATATAAGCGAGGATAAATATGGGACAGACGACTTTTGTAAATTCAAGAGGGATAGCCCATAAGGGCAGCGGCGGCATGAGTCCCGTTTTTCCGGATGTGTGCAAAACACCAACGCCTGGAGGACCCGTGCCCATTCCTTATCCGAACATCGGTAAATCATCCGATACGTCGAGCGGTCCTACCACGGTCAAGGTGGACGGTCAGATGCCGATGGTTAAGGGGGCAAAATACCAGATGTCTTCCGGTGATGAGGCGGGATCAGCGGGCGGCGGAGTCATGAGCAGTAAGTTCAAGGGTGAATGTGAATTTATGCTGAATTCTTTCGATGTAAAGTTCGAGGGAAAGAATGTGTGCCGTTTGGGTGATCCGCTGTTCCATAACAAAAAAAACATCATGGGGTAATTAATGTTGTGGGACAATCAAAGTATCAAAAAAACTTGGAAATTATATGATGGAGGATCATGTCTTGGAAATAAATGAGATTATCGCAATGGCATCGTCTCACGTTTCTGATAAATGTCCATTCTGTCCTGTACCCAAAAATGAAGATTTTGTCAGTCATCCCGGTGCAGAGGCCTTGGGTACAACCTTGGCGGAAATCATGATCGATCCAGCGCAGTTGGT
Organism: Bacillota bacterium; assembly: GCA_017861475.1. Lineage (GTDB taxonomy): Bacteria > Bacillota > Syntrophomonadia > Syntrophomonadales > Syntrophomonadaceae > Syntrophomonas_B. The sequence continues at coordinate 1,018 of JAGFXV010000381.1, forward strand.
GCCGAAACAGGCAAATGCAAGACCTAAAGATGGAGCAAATGAGAGACAAGCTCAACCGTCAAAAAAACCAAAACCGAATCCACCTTTGGTACATCCAATTTTTGGACCCTATTCTTACGAAGCGCACCATCTTATTCCAGGCAAGCAAAACCTACTGAAACATGAGGGTGATATGGAATCGGTTATGGATGGCCACCCTATTGAAAAGTGGATATGTAAAAGTGCCAATATCAAAAAAGACACAGGATATTCCATTAATAATTCCGATAATGGTGTTTGGCTTGTTTCCGCGCCGGAAGACGTCAAGAAACTTAGAGGACGAAAACCTGAGCGACCTTGGGAGCGCGAGGATCACCCGAAGCCAAATCCAAATGCCCTTACTCAAACAGAAAAGGATGAAATCGCTGACTTTGCTATGAATAGAGGGGCCGGGCAATTCCACTATGGAAAGCACGCTATTGATGATGAATCAGGCACCTACGCAAGCTATCCGAAGCATGTGCATAAGATATTATCACAACTGAATGACCGAATAACGGCTTGGTCGAAGGAATGTCCCAATTGTGGGAAGAAACCGTCAGAGCCACCTTATGATCCTGCATGGAAAGTAAATGAGTACTTGGATCTTGTTTCTATGTCGATTGAGATCGACATTCGTCTTATGCCTCCTCAAACTTGGCAGTACTTTATCTCATCACACGCCATGAGGCGTTTTAAGGCAATTCAAACAAAAGTAAGATCATTCTAGTTAAGGAGAGTATAAATGTACTACCGATTTGAACCCGATATCTATGCAACTTCCTCTATAACTAAAGAACCTGCTCTCCCTGGATTTGGGACCTCATTTATTACCGGTTCGTTAATCAACGCAAAAATCGACACGCCGATGGTGTTTCAATCGAATTTTACCCGTGATGACCCGCCAAAGTCATATGTTGGTTTGTCGATTCCAGTATGGTCAAAAGAACTTGTCGAACTTTTTCGATACAATGGCGTGGATAATTTTGAATGTTTCGAGGCCATAATTCGGACAAAGGAGCCGGGGATAGAGTGGACTGGTTATTTTGCAGTAAACATCGTTGGGCTTGTAGCTGCTGCTAACAAATTAAAATCTAATTTTACGGAGATTTTGACCTCTCCTAGCGGAGTTCCTTTGGCTGCATTTCATGAACTGGTTCTAAATGGTAAGGAAGTTCACTCTTTTGATTTATTCCGTCTTGCTGAAAGTACGTCAACAATCATAGTAAGCGAGAAGGTAATTAATATCCTGGGCAACAATCCGCGATCAGGTGGCTGGGGAATTTCTGCAATTGAGGTTGAAGAAAACTAAAGACACAAAATAAAATGGGAAATTATTATGACGGCTTTCCGATATGAGACGGATGGTTATTTTAAGTTGATAGTGAATTTATAGAGGACACTGACTAAGAAAAAATCTTATTAGCGCCTTCATTGTGGAAAAGACGTTAGTATAAAGTAGATAAATAAACTCAATTTATTATTTGTGATTGGCATAAATAAACAACATCTTTATATGAGATACTCTGAGCCAAAACGGTAGGCAGGCTTGCTACATGAAAGAACGGGCATAAAAATAATGAACGAGCATCTTATTGTGTTAGATTTTACGCAGGAGCTTCATAGAGAGCATATTGAAGATGCCTCGTTCCTAAATGAACAGCACCAGAATCTTTTCTTCGATCCTGAAACTACATGGTTTAGGATTGGTGAATTTGAGGAGCGTTTTGAAGCGAATATCGATGCATTGGCAGATGGTGGAGATTCGGCTGTTGAAATTTGCAGGCAACAGGCCATCGACGGT
>JAGFXV010000054.1 GCA_017861475.1 Bacillota bacterium
AGATGGAGAAGATTTTGCAGTCGCGGGCCAGTTGAGCACAGGGATACTCCTCGGTGAAGCCGTAACCACCGTAAATCTGAATCGCTTCGGCGATAAGCGGCCAGGCCATATCAGATATATAGGCCTTGCAAAGCGGATTGCAAAGCTGGAATCTTGCATCGGCAAAGGCACGTTCTTCCGGATCGGGATTGTCATTGGACATATCCATATAAAAATAGGTTTTGGCGATCAGTGCCCGCATTGCTTCTACAATAGATTTCTGCCGCAGTAACATGCGACGAACATCTTCGTGTTCAATGATTCTTGCCCGCGGTCCTTTGGGATCCGTGAATTTGGTCCCCTGAACCCGTTCTTTTGCATAAGCCAGGGAATTGTAATAAGCTTCGGCACTCGTTGCCAGTGACATTAAACCTGTAACCAGTCTTTCCTCGTTCATCATTTTGAACATCTGGGCCATGCCCAATCCTTTGCCGTCTTCACCGGGAGGATTGCCGAAGATAATCCCGTAGCAGGCATCATTTTCGCCGTAGGACATGGTACAGGTGGCGGAACCTCTCAGACCCATTTTATGTTCGATACCGACAGTGGTGACGTCATTATAATCACCGAGCGTTCCATCCTCATTGACCCAGAATTTAGGGACGATAAAGAGGGACAGGCCTGCTGTGCCCTCGCGGGCTCCTTCCACCCGGGCCAAAACCAGATGGACGAAGTTTTCTACAATATCGTTGTCAGCAGAAGTAATAAATATTTTGGTGCCCTTGATCTTATAAATACCGGGTTTGTCAGTGGGAAAAGCTTTGGTAGAGGTATTGCCGACTTCGGAACCAGCTGACGGCTCAGTCAGATTCATGGTTCCGCCCCATATTCCATCGTATAGTTTTGGAATAAAGCGCTCCTTGATCTCCGGGGTGCCGAATTCCTGGATAACCCCAATGACGCCATCGGTGGCACTCCAATAGGTAAACAGCGCTGCACTGGCAGCAATAATCATTTCACTCAGAGGGGCACTCATGCAACGGGGCAGATGGCCTTCCACCTCCCGGTCAGCAAACTGCGGTCCAAATCCGGCATTGATTACCGTTTGATAGGCAGCTCTGACTGAATCGGGAACGACGACTTTGCCGTCAATGAACTGGGCGCCGATTTTATCCAGGTCTTCGTTAACGGGCGCGAGCTGGTCGCGGCACATTTTATAGACCACATCCACGAATGAATCGACGTCATCCTTGCTGTAGTAATCACGGTACGGTTCGAAGCTCAGCAGTTTGTCCAGATCCAGCCATTCCTTGAGGATAAATTTGAGGTCCCGGGTGTCAAATAAAAAGTTACTTGCTGCCAATTATAACGCCCTCCTTAAAATCTAAATTAAATCAACCATGTTGATTCATTTCATATAAGTATTATTGTTTTTAATATTTTACCATAAAAGTATATAATAATTGAATTTTCAGAAGAGGCATACTGGTGATCGATTTCAAATATATTCAAAAAAAAACAGCCCTGGTTCGACGAAGTTTCGAACCAGAGCCGCATATTTTTAACTGGCTTTGTCTGATTGAATGGAAGCAGTTCGTTTTAACCCAGGGCTTCTTCGGGAACATCCAAGGCAGTCGTATCGCCGGCTGCAAAGATTTGCCTGATGCTGAAGATAGCGGGCAGCTCATTCATCACGTAAAATCTGGCGCTGGCGATTTTGCCTTTGTAAAAACTGGCGTCAAAATGATCTTCGCCTGCTTCCGCCAGTTTGCGGGTGGCCAGCAAAGCCTGATCCATGATCAGGATTGCGCAGTACATCATAGCCGTGGCGTGCAGAATACGGGTGGAATACAAGGGAGCCATGGTATTTTGGCCCTGCTGGAGATAATTATTTAGCAGTCCCAGGATCTCTTGGTAATCTGCCATGACGGATGCCAGCATGGCAAATTCTTTTTCAAACCCGGCTGTATTTTTATGATCAGCGATGAAATCGTTGATGTCTTTCAGAAGACTGGCGATAACTTGTCCCTTGGCCATGGTAAACTTGCGCCCCACCAGATCCTGGGATTGAATATAGTTGGTACCTTCCCAGATGGCTAAAATTTTTCCGTCACGGGCCAACTGGGCACAAGGGTATTCCTCTATGTATCCGTATCCTCCATAGACCTGAATCGCTTCGCCTACCAAAACCCAGAGCATATCGGAAATATAAGCTTTGCAGAGAGGATTGCTGAGCTGGAATCTTCCATCTGCGAAAGCTCTTTCTTGCGGATCGGGACTGTCATGAGACAGATCCAGATAATAATAGGTTTTATAGATCATGGCCCGCATTGCCTCAACACATGACTTTTGCCGCATCAACATACGGCGGACATCCTCATGATCAACGATTCTGACCCGTGGGCCTTTGGGATCGGTTGATTTGGTTCCCTGGACTCTTTCCCGGGCGTAGGCCAGTGAATTATAATAGGCTTCGGCGGATATGCCCTGCGCCATCATACCGGTGACCAGCCGTTCTTCGTTCATCATCTTAAACATCTGGGCCATGCCTTTGCCCTTGCCGTCTTCACCGGGAGGATCTCCCAGCAAGATGCCGTAACAGGCATCATTCTCGCCATAAGACATGGTACAGGTAGCGGAACCTTTCAGTCCCATTTTATGCTCTATCCCCAGCGTGTAAACATCATTGACGTCTCCCAGAGAACCGTCATCGTTGACCCATCTCTTCGGTACCATAAAGAGGGAAAGCCCGCCCGTTCCTTCCCGGGCCCCTTCAATTCGTGCCAGTACCAGATGAATGAAATTCTCCACGATGTCATTATCAGCGGAAGTGATAAATATCTTGGTGCCTTTTACTTTATATATACCGGGTTGATCGGTTGGGAAAGCCTTGGCGGACACATTGCCTACATCAGATCCTGCGGCAGGTTCAGTCAGATTCATGGTGCCGGCCCATTCTCCCGTGTACATTTTAGGAATAAAGAGCGCCTTGTATTTCTCGCCGGCAAATTCCTGGATCACCCCGATCGCTCCGGCAGTGGCATTCCACAGGGTAGTAACGCCGGCGGAGGCGGCGCTGAACATTTCATCAAAGGCACCGCTCAAAAGCAAGGGCATATGTCCCTCCACTTCCCGGTCACCCTTTTGCGGACCGAATCCGGCATCACATATGGTATGATAAGCCGCTTTTACTGATTCAGGTAAAGTTACCCTGCCATCGACATACTGCGCCCCTATTTTGTCACAGTCTTCATTGGCAGGTCCGACCTGGTCACGGCAGATTTTATAGACCAGATCCACGAAAGTATCGACATCATCCTTGCTGTAATAGTCCCGGTACGCGTCACATCCCAGCAGCTTGTCGAGGTCCAGCCATTCCTTTAGTACAAACTTAACATCCCGGGTGTCAAACAGAAAATTATTCGCTGCCAATATAATGCCCCCCCTTAAAAAATCTAAATATAAATCAACCAGTTGATTTAATTTATAAATTTATTATCTTGTGAAATATATTACCATAATATGCACAATAATTGAAATATTGAAAATATTAAAAATAATTTACTGTGAACGTAGCCGGATAAAGTTTCGAAAGGAGAGGTAAGGATGCTTTTATGGTATAATTTTGGAATAACGAAGCGATAAATTCCAAGGCAAGGCTGTGAAAAGAACAAATGGAGTATGCCGGTTTTTTAAAACAAAGTCTGGTCGACTATCCGGGCGAAATAACCGCGGTACTTTTTACCCGCGGCTGCAATCTGCGCTGCCCTTTTTGTCATAATCCCGATCTGCTGATCAAACCTAAAAATCCAGCTCCGCCCGTATATGATATGGAGGAGATCGCAGCTTTTCTGAAAGAGCGCAAGGGGTTCATCGATGCAGTCGTAATCAGCGGGGGCGAGCCGACTTTGCAGCCTCAGCTCAAGGATGATATCAAGCGTATTAAGGAACTCGGTTATCTGGTCAAATTGGACAGTAACGGAACCAATTCAACCGTGCTGGAGGAATTGATCAGGGCAGGCTTGGTGGACTATGTAGCCATGGATATCAAAGCTCCGCTGGAATACAAGCGTTATCTGCAGGCTTGTGGGCGGCTTTCCAGCGGCGATTTTTTCCAGATACGCAATTCGATCAATCTGCTCAACCATCTCAGCGATGTGCAGGTTGAATTCCGCACTACCGTGGTGCCGATCCTGCACACCCCGCAGGATATTGAAGATATTGCCCGCTACATTGAAGGGGCCAGCCGCTATACCCTGCAGCAGTTCAATCCGCGGGTGACCCTTGATCCCGCTTACGGCGAAGTGGTACCCTTCAGCAAGGAAGAGATGGCGGATATGGCCAAGCTGTGCAACCCTTATATAAAAGAGGTAAGGGTGGTAAATATTTAAAAAGAAAGGGAAGCCTGTTGCCCCGGAAATCATCTGTCTGCGGGCAAAGTATGGCCGATAACAAATACAGGGAGAATAATGAATTTAAATATACAACAAGCCTTAAAGAAATATTATGGTTACAGTACTTTTAAACCCGGTCAGGAGGATATCATCGGCAGCATTCTGGCCGGCCGCGATATCCTAGGGATCATGCCCACCGGGGGCGGCAAGTCAGTCTGTTATCAATTGCCCGCCTTGTTGCAGCCGGGTCTGGGTCTGGTCATTTCACCGCTGATTTCCCTGATGAAAGATCAGGTGGATGCCCTAAATGAACTCGGCATAACCGCCGCCTGTATCAACAGCGGCATGGAAGCCGGACAGATCCGCAGTTGCCTGGTCGAAGCCCATCAGGGAAACTACAAACTGCTTTATGTCGCGCCGGAGCGGCTGGCTTCGGAAAGCTTCACCAATCTGCTAAGAAATCTGCCCATATCCCTGATCGCCATTGATGAAGCGCACTGCGTATCCCAGTGGGGTCATGACTTTAGACCGTCCTATCTGGATATTTCGCCGTGGATCGAACAACTGCCGCAGCGCCCTGTAGTTGCTGCCTTTACCGCCACGGCCACCCTGCCGGTGCGGGCGGATATCACCAAACTGCTCAATCTGGCCGATCCGGATGTATATGTAACCGGTTTTAAAAGAGAAAACCTGCATCTCTCAACCATTAAAGGGGTGGACAAAAATAAATTCATCACCCGCTATGTCGAAAGCCATCCGGATCAGGCAGGGATTATTTATGCAGCCACCCGCAAAGAGGTAGATGCTCTTTATGAACTTCTTACCTCCAAAGGAATGGCAGCGGGACGTTACCATGCCGGGATGGATAAAGATGAGCGCCATCGCAATCAGGAGGATTTTCTCTACGACGAGATCCGGGTCATGGCAGCCACCAATGCCTTTGGCCTGGGCATCGACAAATCCAACGTCCGGTATGTGATCCATCACAATATGCCCCGCCATCTGGAGGCCTATTATCAGGAAGCCGGACGTGCCGGACGTGACGGTGAACACGCCGATTGCATTTTGCTCTATGCTCCCGGGGATATACAAACCCAAAAGTATTTGATTGAAAACAGCGAGTTGAGCGAAGACCGCAAAATGGGGGAATACCGTAAGCTGCAGAATATGATCGACTACTGCCACAGCAGCCGCTGTCTGCAGCAGTACATATTGAATTACTTCGGAGAAATGGATGCGGCTGATCACTGCGGCAACTGTGCCAACTGCGGACAGGAATTTGAAATAACCGATGTCACCATAGAAGCCCAGAAAATATTTTCCTGCATTCTGCGCATGAATGAACAGTACGGGATGACTCTGGTAGCATCCGTATTGAAAGGTTCCAAAAACAAACGGATCCTGGAGCTCGGCTTTGACAAACTCTCTACTTATGGCATCATGAGCGACATGACTTTGCAGGCCATCGTTGACCTCATGCATATACTCGAAGCTGAGGAGTATATGGTAAACACCGGCGGACCCTATCCGGTCATGCATCTAACCCCCAAATCCTGGCCGGTATTAAAAAGCCAGTCCAAAGTGCTGGTCAGAATGCCAAAAGTACCCGAACCGGTAGTGGCGGAAACAGATATTTTCGATCTCCTGCGGGCACGCCGTAAAGAAATTGCCGTCCGCGAAGGAGTTCCTCCCTATGTTATTTTCCATGACAGCACCCTGCGTGAAATGAGCGAGCGCATGCCCCGCGACCAGGAGGAGATGCTGTCTATTTCAGGCGTAGGAGAAAACAAATGGAGAAAATACGGCAGGCAGTTTTTAGAGATCATTCGCAGCTATATAAAATAAGTCCGACATGTAAGGGTGCATTTACAAGCTGAAAATAATATAATAAAAACTACTAAAATTCTTAGTGAAATATAAATTTTGAGGTGTAATTATGAAACTGTGGAGCGGCCGGTTTACCAAACAGACCGATAAACTTACCGAGGACTTTAATGCCTCCATCGCCTTTGATAGCCGGATGTATGCCCAGGATATAAAAGGCAGCATCGCCCATGCCGTTATGCTGGCCAAGCAGGGTATCATCAGCTATGGGGAGGGAGAACAGATCATCGCTGCTCTTAGGGAAATAGAGCAGGAAATTGCCGGCGGCCAGCTGGAATTCACCGTCGAAGCCGAAGACGTGCATATGAATATAGAAACTTTCCTGACTGCCAAGATCGGCGATGTGGGTAAAAAGCTGCATACCGCCCGCAGCCGCAACGATCAGGTGGCCCTGGATGTAAGAATATACCTGAATGATGAAATAGAAAACATCCGCGAACTTTTGCTGGAAATGGAAGCAGCACTGCTGCAGATCAGCAGCGAGCATCTGGAAACGATCATGCCCGGCTATACCCATCTGCAGAAGGCCCAACCCATCACCCTGGCCCATCACCTGATGGCCTATTTCGAGATGCTGCGCCGCGATGTGGAGCGTTTGGATGACTGCCGGAAAAGAGTGCTGGCCATGCCGCTTGGCTCCGGCGCCCTGGCAGCTACCGGATTCAATCTTGACCGCAGCTGCGTGTGTGACCAGCTGGGATTTGATTATATCACCCGCAACAGTCTGGATGGCGTTAGCGACCGTGACTTCGCCATTGAGTTCTGCAGCTTCGCCAGCATATTGATGATGCATCTGTCCCGCTTCGCCGAGGAGATCATTCTATGGTCCAGCGACGAATTCTCTTTCGTACAGTTGGATGACGGATTTTCCACCGGCTCCAGCATCATGCCGCAGAAGAAGAACCCTGACATTGCTGAACTGGTGCGCGGCAAGACCGGTCGCGTCTACGGTGATCTGATCACCCTGCTGACCGTGATGAAATCACTGCCGTTGGCCTATAATAAAGACATGCAGGAAGACAAGGAAGCCCTGTTTGACGCCATTGATACCGTTAAAAAATGTCTGCTGGTCTTTGCTCCCATGTTGAAAACCTGCCGCTTCCAGAAGGAAAACATGGCGAACGGAGCCCGCCGCGGGTTTACCAATGCCACCGACCTGGCTGATTACCTGGTAGGCCGGGGACTGCCTTTCCGTGACGCTCATGCGGTGGTGGGACAGGCCGTCCTGTATTGCATTGAACAGCAAAAGGTACTGGAAGAACTGGATCTGGCAACGTTCAAAAAATTCTCCGAGCGAATCGAAGATGATGTTTATGAGCAGCTGGATATTATGAACTGCGTGGCCAAACGCAGCATTACCGGCGGCCCGGCCCCGGAAACCGTAAAAAAGGCCCAGCTTGAAGCTGCCCAATGGCTGGAAAGGATGCAAAATGTTCATAAGTAAATTTGATTCCATCGATGGGGTACCGGATGCAGATCAAATCCAAACCTGGGTGGAAGGATATTTTCAGAACATGATCATGATGCTGAACACTTTC
>JAGFXV010000003.1 GCA_017861475.1 Bacillota bacterium
CGTTTATCTTCAATACTGGATCATAGAAGATAAAAAACCGTCTTACTTAATTATAACAAGCATCTTTCAACACAAAATTCAAAAATTTTTCCAAATACACTTAAACATTTTCAATTATCAAGCTTTATGGCGAAGTTGTAAAGACGAACATGTAAATAATATTATATATTCAAGCATGGTAATACGGCATGTTTTGTTAATTCAAAATAGTCGAAAGCTTCATCCCTTTCAACTGTTTATGACGTATTATGATATTATCTTATTATGCTATTATATATTTCTTTGTTGGACATTTTTTGAGTATATTAGTACATTTTAGATGTTTGTTTGGCTATTCGTAATTTTAGCCCGTGATAACCGCAAAATAAATATTAGGATAATATCATCTCATCCCCCTATTCTGTAAGGTTAACAGCATATTAAGTTTATCGTTCAAACTTTGCGCTTGTGATAACTAGTACAATTAAGCTACCCTATGCCTTTAACAATGCGAAATGACCTTTTTAAACAGCATAGTAAGATCAGGTAATTGTATACAAGCACCTTAATTTTATACAATATTATCAGAGGAATCGTACGTATCAGACTATGGAAAGGAGGCGGAGTTTTATGCTGAAGTACATTTCTGTAGTAGTCCCTGAAGAAATCGATCGTGAATTACGGTTTGCATGTGCGGATCAGGCTGTAACCAAATCACGACTGGTAAGAAAACTGATCGAAGAATATCTTGACGATTGGCGTAAACATTTCGAAGGTAATGTTGAGATGCTGGAAAAGGAATCGGTTGACGATTAATCCAATAAAGCAAATTTAAGTAAATCTTTTGTGCGGAAATAAAGGAAAGCCGAATTTTATTATTCGGCTTTCCTTTATTTTTGCCCGAATTTTCAAATTATATTTTCCTTTCATGCAAATCCTTCCTCATTCTTCAATTATCACTTTTTGCTATTTTAATTGTATCCTGCTATGATAATATCATAATATGTTAATAGGTTCACAGGTTAGTTAAAAGAGAGGAGGTCCTGGTTCATGGAAGGATTATTAATAATTGTTGCAGTCGCCCTCACTTTCATCAGCGGTACATTAGGCACCCTCTATGTTTTTCAAAAAGTATGGCTTGACGTTTAAATAAATTTTGATAGATGAATATCGTTTTATTCTTTTACCTAAACTAAGTTTGTAAAGAAAGGAGCGATCTTTATGACAGAACTGCAAAGAATATTTCTTGCCTACACCGGTATGTATTTTGTAGTCTTGGCTGCCATGTATCTCGCATTTCATGTGGCGCTAATCATGTTGGAGCGGGCAGCGCGTATCAAACATGCCAAATGCAAAGTTTTAGTAGCCAAGCAACGGGCTGATGAACAGGAAAGATGGAAAGTTGCTTATGCTCTGTATAATAAAAAGCACCAAATGGAAAAACCAAATATGTTGGAATCAGCAGTATAGAGAAAAAATCAGCCGGAACTGAAATTCCGGCTTTTTGCTGTTTATACATATTGTTTTTAGTTCCTTAGTCGTTAACTGATAATCCCATAAAATACTTCCGCCAGGAATAGCAAATAAAATAATCCGCTAATCAGCAGCATTTTTGCACTTATGTGTTTTCTGCTTCTAAGTTCGATGAAAAGCAGTGCAGATGCCGCTATGGCCAGACCTGCTGACAACATGGCCGATCGGGTCAACTGCCAGTCGGTAAGAAATATACCTATGGCCGGGATCAAGGAGCTCTGAAATACCATGGCACCGGTTATATTTCCCAAAGCCAGGGTATCTTTGCCGCGTGATATCCAAATGACGCTGTTGAATTTTTCCGGCAGCTCCGTTGCGATAGGGGTTATAATGATCGACAGAACAAAAGCCGGGACAGCATAAATGGCAGCTACTTTAGCAATGGAATCAACAAACAGGTTGGCACCTGCAACAATCATGACCAGCGCCAAAACCACCTGGAATATAACCCTGTACACGGGCGGATCGTCATGGTGCCTGGCAAAATAGCAGGCGGGCATATCCTCTTCGTCACTTATGTCCCGCTCCTGGGTCAGCATTTGATGAACATACCAGATATAAGCAAAGACCAGTATCATGGCTATAACCAACTGATAGGTACGCAATTGTGGGGGCAGTAAACCGGCCAATACGGCTGTACCGAAAACAATAATGAAAAAGCCCAGATCCCTGGTCATGGTTGAATAATCACCAACCACATTCTTACCCGATTTTCTTCTTTTTCTGAAAACGATTACTGCCATACCGGTTACAAACATGGCCAGCGTAGAAAGCATCAAGGGAGCGCCTAAAATTGCACCGATGCCGATCTCGTGACCGCTTGTTTCGCGGCTAAAAATCAAAGCAATAATAGGAATAATCGTTTCGGGCAGAGCAGTTCCCACAGCAGCCAGAACGCTGCCTACGGCTCCTTCGGAAAGATCAAATATCTTCCCCAGCCATTCCACTCCATTCACAAACAGCTCTGCGGCTACCAAAATTATTCCTAAACTTAACAGTAAAAAAGCAACTTCACTCATGCATACTACTCCTTTTCGTGTTTAAACAGGTATTATTATAGGGCGGTGTTTTTTAAAGCCAGTCACAGTCCTGTATCCCGCCCTTCTGGCTGCTGCCCAGGCTTCTTCGAGCCCCTCGCCCATCTGCTGCGGATGGTGAGCATCAGAACCCAAAGTGATCGGAATACTCAAATCATATAACATAGTCAGCAGATCACCCGCCGGATATAATTCTCCCACCGGTTTCCTTAAGCCGGCACTGTTAATTTCCACCACCATGCCGGTCCTTTTTATTTCTTGCAGTACCGGAGAAAAAAAATCCACCGCTTTTTGACGTTGCGGGCGATGCCCCCAGATTTTGACCAGATCAATATGTCCTACGATATCAAACAATCTGCTGGAAACCATTTGGGCCAGTATTTGTGCGTAGCGGAAATATATTTCATCAATATTCCGATCATCAAAGCCTTGTTTGTAATCAGGATGATCAAATGCCCAGCCATCGATAAAATGTACCGAACCAATTGAATAATCAAAATCTGCCTGGGACAACTTTTCGGCCATTTCTTTTTCCATCCCAGGAAAGTAATCAATTTCAATGCCCAGACGAAGATCGATTTCCTGCTGACGTTCAATTTTCAATTTCTGAAATATGTTGAAATCGAATCCTGCCATATATTCATCATGTTCGCTGAATCCCATTTCGATGATGCCCATCCGGCAGGCTTGATCAACAAATGAACTGAGCCAGGCATGATCTGCCTCGTATTCGCCATGAGCCAGGGCATGAACGTGGTAATCAACCAGCATATTTTTATATCCTCCCCGGCTATATATTATTGTTACATTTTAAGCGTATTTCAATTGAATAATCAAGGTTTTCAAACAACCAAAACCAAATTGGCTACTTTAAGCCTTAACAACAATATAACCCGTGCCTCCGGCGGCAGGTCGATACTGGCTGGCAGTAAAACCGTCATTGGGCACGGGTCAGCATGTATTATTTAATGTCTGTCATAAAACATATAATGCTTTAGTTTTTTACACGTAGCATGACAACCCGCCGTCAATCATAAGGTAATTGCCGGTTATCCAGGCTGAATCAGGCGAAGCAAAGAAAACGATCGCACCATTCATGTCCTGCGGATATCCTACCCGTTTCATCGGGAAAAGACGGTTGAGTTTATCCATCTTGCCGGCCGCTTCCAGACGAGCCATTTCTGCTTCCATCATCGGGGTTATAATATGAGACGGGCACAGACAGTTGACCCTGATCTCAGGTCCCAGTTCGGCTGCCATAGCCCGGGTGAGGTTTACAACGCCGCCCTTCATGGCACAATAAGCGGTTGACTGGGCGCTGCCCAACACGCCGAGTATGGAAGAAATGTTAATGATACTTCCTCCACCGTCTTCTTTCATCATCGGGACCAAGGCCTGGGTCACTGCATAAACACTGCGCAGATCAACCCGGTAAAGTTCATCCAGTTCATCCATGGTCACTTTCATAAATGATTTACGCATGGATGAGCCGGCATTGTTGACCAGTACATCAGCTCTTCCCCAGCGTGATTGCAGCAATTGTACCGCCTTTGCTATTTGTTCTCCATCCGTCAAATCAGCAGGAAATGCCAGCGCTTCCCCGCCGGCTTTTTCTATACGGGCTACCGTTTCATTAAGCGGCTCGGGACGGCGCCCCAAAACCATAACCTTCGCTCCTTCAGCGGCCAGTGCAATGGCTGCTCCCTGGCCAATGCCAGTTCCTCCTCCGGTGACAACTGCCACTTTGCCTGATAGTTTCATTCAATTTACCTCCTGTTTAAAATATCTTTTGCTTTCAATAAAAACGTAATACCTTTATTCAAATCGATTGCGCATAAAAACATAAATCAATACCTGAATCATTCTATATTGCCGATCAATATCCTGCATTTAATCCCTGGCAACATCCAGGCAGTTGTCTTATCCGCCTAAAATCAATCTTTATAATCAGAAGTTCAGATTTTGCAGGAATCTTTCCTGAAAGTCAGGTTGATTGGCCAATTCAACATGATGAACCTTTTTTCTGATTTGATCCGCATCAGCCAGACCGGTGTTGGAGATCAAGGTTATCATAGCACCTTCTGCAGCCGCATTGCCGATATTTTTTATTCTCTCTCTTTTAACTGCCGGAAGGAGTCCGATTTTAAGAAGATTATCCGCATCAAGGTAACTGCCGAAAGATCCGGCAATATATATTTTTTCAAGGGCAGACGGCTGCAAATGTGCTTTTTTCATTAGAATATCGATCCCGGTCCTGATCGCGCCTTTGGCCAGCTGCATTTGGCGGATGTCCTCCTGGGTAAAGATCAGGGGGTTGCCTGTGGCTGTATCTGCCTGATCCAACAGAATAATTTCCTGGCCGTCATTGCCTTCCCGTAAAGTAAAGTACTCTTCCGCCCGGTCTGTAAACGTGCCTTCCCTGCTTATACAATCGTTGGCCAACAAAACCGCCAGCAGGTCGACCGCACCTGAACCGCAGATCCCTTTGGCCGCAGCGTTGCCGATAACCTGGTATTCCAACTTTTTATCATTGAGCCGGAATCGTTCGATGGCGCCTGCCCCTGCGCGCATTCCGCAGCTAAGCGCTCCTCCCTCCAGGGCCGGGCCGGCAGCAGCCGAACTGGTCCAGATCTCTCCTTTGTTGCATACCGCAATCTCACCGTTGGTTCCAATATCACAAAGCAGAAAGGCTGTATCAAAGCATTTTTGCAGGGTAATTAGACAGGCAGTCATATCCGCGCCGACAAATCCGCCCAGTTGGGGAGGTATCATCAGCTTTGCCAGACGGTTGACCCGCAGTTCCAATTGGGCAACGGGGATTTCCAGCGAAGTTGAGAACAAACCGCTGAAGGGAGCGGAATTAAAACCATCGGTGGTCAGGCCCAGGAAAAAGTGCAGCATCACCGGATTGCCAACAGCACAGAGTTTAAATATCCGGTCGCCGCTCAGACCGATTTGGCTGACCATATCGTCGATCATGGCATTAATATTGTTGATCATGATTTTATGCAAGGAAAGCGCCCCGTCTGCCTGTTCCTTGGCATAGGTCAGGCGGGAGACCATGTCCTGCCCGTAGATCCTCTGCATGTTGCTTTGCGATGCCGTGGCCAGCACTTCACCGCTCTCCAGGTTAAGCAAGGCTGCAAACAGACTGGTCGTACCCAAATCGAGTGCCAATCCCAGCGTCACCTTTTTTTCCCGTTCCACAGTATATACGGTCTGCTGGTCAAAAACCAGCGCGTGCAGTTCCAGGGCGGGGCGACCCGGCCGGTCTATTTTATAAAGTTCGTTGAGGTTGTCCAGACCAAGTTCAAATCTGTATTCCGGCAAAGCCTCCTGCATGCGGTCAAGCAGCGGCACACTCGTTTCCTGTTGCTGCCCGGGTATAAAAAATGATTTATATTCCACTCCGCTATGGTTATGGGGGTCTGGTTTATAATGGCTGACCCGCTTTTTGACGGTGTAATCCGGCGCCAATAAATCAAGGTAGACGGTGGCATCGTCTGTTATGATACAATAACAAGCCAGTCGTTCACCGGTTCTGATCTCTTCCGGCATGAGCAGGTGCTGTTCGTTTTCTTCCAGCGGACTGACCCCGCCTTCAGCGCGGACTTTGCATTTCCCGCAATTTCTCTGCCCGCCGCAGGAACCACCCGATTCCAAACCAGCCATCTCCAGAACCTGTTGGACAGTTTTACCGGGCAAAGTCCAATAAAAGAAAGTCTCGCCGTCTGCCTGTATTATTTTGACTTTGATCTGCTCTGCCATTTCCTCACCTGCATTTTTCTATGATGTCATGGTCTGTCTTCAGTCTGAATGTTTCCAAACTAATAATAGTATAACGTTCGTCTTGGTTCTCAATCAATAAAGCCCACCGTTTTTTTCCAGCGTGCTCCATTGTTCAAGTTCTTGAGTTTTTCTTTGTTACAGCAAGAACGTCCCGGTGTAACACGCAGCAAGAACGTCCCGGTGTAACAGAAGAACCTTCCCCATATTACATTCACTCCCCAACTCCGTTAAATATTTTACCAAAAGCGAAAAGCGGACAGCCCTAACAGAACTGCCCGCTTAAAACACCGTTAAACTAATGCTATTCGGCTTTGGTCTCTGCCATTAATGCAAATGCAAAAATGAATACCCAGATCAAAGATCCTAACACAGCAATCGTTGCTCCGCTCCAATCTCCGTTTGCCTCGACCATCGTATTCCCTCTGGAGTATAAAACATTGAAAACCAGCAACCCGATGCCCGTAAATATAAATACCCATTTTTTCAACTTGCCTGACAGTTGAAATTTTTTAGCCCATGAGCAGAATTTAATGAATACATAGGTTGCAACCAAAACTAACAGCAATACGAACAGCGGATTGTGAAATATGCTTCCTCCGCCT
This sequence comes from Bacillota bacterium, assembly GCA_017861475.1. Taxonomy (GTDB): domain Bacteria; phylum Bacillota; class Syntrophomonadia; order Syntrophomonadales; family Syntrophomonadaceae; genus Syntrophomonas_B. Next base: position 6,941 of record JAGFXV010000003.1, read on the forward strand.
TCTGCTGCAGCTGACCCAAAAATGGCTAACACCTTTTCACCCCCCTCAAATAATATCCCCTACCCGTTAATTCTTTCCCCTGGATAAATGCAAAACAAGAACATCCTGTGCCCATTAAAACAAGCCCGCAATAATGCTCTTTATTTCTTTGCTGATATAATTCTCCAAAAGCAAGTATTTTCCTGCTTGTTATTATTTTTTTTTCAAATATATATTTGTAAGCATTGGTTTAATTTTACCTGGATTACTTTATTCAGGTTGTATATAATAGATAGGCAAGTAAATCAGATAGTCGCAGGTACTGCAGAGTATCTGAGGAAAGTCGGAGCTCCATCGGGCAGGGTGCTGGATAACGTCCAGTGGGGGTGACCCCAAGGAAAGTGCCACAGAAACAAACCGCCTCTTTATGAGGTAAGGGTGGAACGGTGAGGTAAGAGCTCACCAGCAGGCAGGTGACTGCTTGGCTAGGTAAACCCCATCCGGAGCAAGACCAAATAGGGGAACATGGAGGTGGCCCATCTCTTTCCCGGGTTAGGTCGCTGGAGCGTTTAGGTAACTAAACGTCGAGATAGATGACTATCGAATACAGAACTCCGCTTATAGATTTGCTTGCTGATTAACGGAACAGCTAACCGCACAGGTGGCTGTTCCGTTAATTATTTTAATGGCACGATGCGGATTTGAATGATGCTTCAATGTTTAATGATGCCAATATAAACAGTGCAATGTCCTCTACCGCCTGACTGGAAAAAACGCTGACTTCCGCCTGGAGCGGGAAGTCGCTGACCAAAGCCAGGGTTTGCGGCATAAGCATGGGCTTAGAATCGATTGCTCCTCGCAAGACCTCAATTTTCGGCAGGGCTTCATTCTTGTAGCCTTCCACGATGACCAGATCCAATCCCTCTGGTACTTCCTTCAACAGAGAATAAATATCGGCCTCCTCTTCCCGATGCTGATAGGTAAGTACCAATTCAGGAGAACTGGCACAGACATATTCGGCTCCGGCCTGAAGAAACATTTCCGAATCCTTGTGAACGTCAATATTCAGATGACGATGGGCATGTTTGATGACTGCCACTTTATACCCGGCATCCGTCAGATATTTGATCGCACCTGACAAAACCGTAGTCTTGCCGGAATTATGTCGCCCGATAAAACTAATAACCGGAACCATGCTGGAACCTCCCTGCCTATCCGATTGGATACCCATTACTCTTTCCCGACCAGACGCCGGGCTGTTTTTTTCGCTTGTTCAAGCACTTCGGCTTCATCGAATGTTTTGATCACTCTGTCTTCCATAATAATATTCCCGTTGATGATAACAGTTTGTACATCTGCGGCCTGGGCAGAATAGACCAGGTTGGCGATTAGATCATAGCGGGGAATCATATGGGCTTCCTTTAAACTGACCAGGATGACATCTGCTTTTTGCCCTGCTGCTAATGTTCCGGTATTTTCAAATTGTAGAGCCCGGGCTCCGTTGACAGTAGCCATTTCCAAGGCCTGATAGGCTGGCAGCACGGTAGGATCAGAATGGTTTACTTTATGCAGCAGTGCACAGCTGCGCATTTCCTGCAGCATATCCAGGTTGTTGTTGCTGGAGGCTCCGTCGGTCCCAAGTCCAACTGAGATACCGGCTTTCAGCATTTGCGGTACGGGAGCGATCCCGCTGGCCAGTTTCATGTTGCTTTCCGGGTTATGGGCAACGCCGACCTTGTAACGGGCCAGTATGTCGATTTCCTCTTCAGTGAGATGTACGCAATGAGCTCCCAGCGTCGGATAATTAAACAGGCCCAGGCTTTCCAGATGAGCTACCGGAGTGCGTCCATAGGTCTGCTTGATATTTTCAAATTCTCCTTTGGTTTCGGCAATGTGGATATGTAATCCAACTTTTAGTTCTTCCGCCAGTTGCATGACTTTCTGCAGATATTCAGGCGGACAGGTATAGGGCGCGTGCGGCCCCAGCATAAAGGTGATGCGTCCATCGCCTCTTCCTGACCACTCACTTACCAGCGCCCGACTTTCTTCTATAGCCGTATCGGCCTGTGGCCCCACTCCGACCATCCCGCGAGACAGTACTGCCCGAATGCCGGTTTCCTCGACTGCTCTGGCGGTCTGATCCATAAAGAAATACATATCTGAAAAACAGGTCGTCCCTGATTTGATCATTTCCACGATGGCCAGCATCGATCCCCAGTAGATATCTTCGGCAGTGAGTTTGTCTTCCAGCGGCCATATTTTCGTTTCCAGCCATTCCATCAAAGGCAGATCATCAGCATAACCGCGTAGCAAGGTCATGGCGGCATGAGTATGGGTATTGATAAAACCAGGCAGCACCAAATGGTTGGTGGCATCGATGCGTTTGTCATAGCTGCCGGTTGGAGGCTGCCCCAAGCCTACATCGGTTATTTTATCGTCCTCGATGATCAAATACGCCTTTTCCATCACTCGATTGTATTCATTCATGGTTACGATGCTGCCGTTTTCAATTAATATATTCACTCTATCAGTCCCTCCCTTTTATGATCGGCTCGATCCGATATTCATGCTGTGATCATTTTCCTTGGTTCTGCCCATAAACGGCAAATTGTTTTCTCAATAAGCTTATGTCCTCCGGACATAACTCATTGACCTGACCCAGACTTTGTGCCAACAGACAAACCTGAGCGGTTTTTTCAGCCACCTGGCATACCATCAGCGCCCGGTTCAGATCCGTTCCCACCCCTACCAGTCCGTGGTTGGCCAGCAGCACCGCGTTCCCCTCACCCAAAGTCTGTGCTGTCAGCTGGGCCAATTGGTCAGTGCCACAGGGAGCATAGGCAGCTACCTGAACATCATGTCCTATTAACTGGGCGGTTTCCTCCAGGATAACCGGAATACTCTTGCCTGCTACGGCAAAAGCACTGGCATAAAGGGTATGAACATGAACGATCGCGTCCACATCATTTCTCTCTTTGTATATGCGGGCATGCAAGTTCTTTTCTATAGAGGGAACACGTTCCCCTTCGGTTACTTCTCCATCCAGATCAAGCAATACGATATCTTCAATGGTCATGGTCTCATAGGGCATCCCGCTGGGTGTGATCAGCAGCAACGGCTGGTCTTTGACTCTGAGGCTGACATTGCCCCAGGTACCCGGCACCATTTTTTCTCGATAAATTTTCTGCGCCATATCCAGGACCAGTTTTCTTTCCTTAAGATACTGCATACGCTTCCCTCTTCATTTAAAATATTTTTAAATATCTGTCCGAAAGAAAGGTGGTCTGATGATGCCTGTTTCGGTAATAACGGCGCTCACCAATTCTCCGGGAGTTACATCAAAGGCTGGATTAAAAACCTTGACTTCCGGTACGGTAATATATGTTCCTCTTATTTGTCGCACCTCATCATGATGACGTTCTTCAATGGGGATCATCTTCCCCGAATTCATGCTGAAGTCGACCGTGGACATCGGAGCGGCAACATAAAAAGGTATTTTATGATAGGCAGCCAGCACGGCCAAGCCGTAAGTACCGATCTTATTGGCTGTATCACCATTGACAGCGATCCGGTCCGCGCCGACGATCACCACATCAACTTCGTCCCGGCTCATAACATAGGCGGCCATGCTGTCCGTGATCAGAGTGACCGGGATTTGATCCTGGCTCAGCTCCCAAACCGTCAGGCGCGCTCCCTGCAAAACCGGCCGGGTCTCACAGGCCCAAACCTGCTGCAGATTTCCGTTTTGATGAATGGAGCGGATGACCCCCAGGGCAGTACCATAACCGCCGGTGGCCAGGGCACCTGCATTGCAGATGGTCATAATACGAACCTTTTCCTTAAACAGATGCGCACCGATATCGCCAATACTCTGGTTGATGCTTACATCCTCAGCCAGTATTTTATCAGCTTCATTCAGCAGTCTCCGGGCGATTGAATCCCGATCCTGGCCCTTGCACTGGTCAAATACGCCGCGCATACGTCTGATTGCCCAGAATAAATTGACGGCTGTGGGGCGGGAAGCGGCAAAGTCTTGTTCCGCCAAATTATAAAGATCTTCCAGAGCGGAGTTTTCTTGGCTCGATTTCCAAACCGCCAGCGCCAGGCCATAGGCGGCAGCTACCCCAATCAAAGGCGCTCCCCGCACCTGCAAGGTTTTAATGGCATGAACGAGAGCATGATAATCTTCACAGCGAATGTATTTGATCTGCGCCGGCAGTTCATTTTGATCTAATATAATAACTGCATTCTTGTCCCAGTAAATCGTGGCTATCATTTGTTCATACTCGTTTCATTCAGGATCCTGCGACAGTCACAGCCCCGTTGTTCGGGTATGTATTTGACGCTTTCCATGATCAGGGAACGGACATGGCCGATGCCTTTCCCCATCATTTCCAGGACTTCCGCATGGGTAAGGATCGTCTTCGATATGCCGGCGGCATAATTGGTGACGATGGATATATTGCCGTAGCAGATACCCAGCTCACGCGCCAGACAGACTTCCGGCACGCTGGTCATGCCAATGACCTGGCCTCCCACCTGTTTAAACATTCTGATTTCCGCTGCCGTTTCAAAACGCGGTCCTTCCGTGCATACGTAACATCCGCCGTTGTGAATCGTCAAGCCCTGCTCCTGCCCTGATCTTTCAATGGCTGCCCGGATTTCCGGACAATAAGGTACCGTCATGTCACAATGGACAACTCCGTCAGCTCCGCCTTCATAGAAGGTATGTTGACGGACTTTGGTAAAATCCAGAAACTGATCGGCCAGCACATATTCACCCGGTTGAAATTCTTCCTGCAAGGAACCCACGGCTGCGGTTGCAATGATCGTATTCACGCCCAGCTGTTTTAAAGCCATGATATTGGCACGGTAATTGATCAAATGCGGAGCAACGCTGTGATCTGTACCATGGCGGGGGATGAATGCCATCTCGAAACCCTTGTAGGAACCGACCTGGACCTTTACTTCCCCATAGCGGGTTTTTTCGTTTATTTCACGGATATTATCAAGTATGGCGGGATCATATACTCCGGTTCCGCCAATTACAGCAACCTGTGGCATGCCTTCGACCTCCTTGTTATTCAATCATCAAACAGTCTATTCACTGACAAACAGTGCCCGGGCAAAAACATCGGGGGAAAACTCTCGTAAATCTTCCATACCCTCACCGATTCCTACCAGTTTTACGGGGATTTTCAGTTCCCTGGCTACGGCTATGACGATCCCGCCCTTGGCAGTTCCGTCAAGTTTGGTCAGAACAATGCCGGAAACCCCGGTTGCTTCGCTGAAAATACGCGCCTGACTGATGGCATTTTGACCGGTGGTCGCATCCACAACCAGCAATACTTCATGAGGAGCAGCCGGCATTTCTTTTTCAATAACCTTGCGGATCTTGCTGATTTCCTTCATCAGATTGGTTTTGTTCTGCAGCCGGCCGGCGGTATCAATAATAAGGATATCAGCTTTACGGGCCCGGGCGGCACTTATGGCATCAAATACCACTGCCCCGGGGTCTGATCCTTCCTGATGTTTGATCAGTTCCACCCCGGTGCGGTCAGCCCAGATCTGCAGCTGATCTATGGCGGCGGCACGGAAGGTGTCACCGGCCGCCAGGATAACTTTTTTCTTTTCCTGTTTGAATTTATGAGCTAACTTGGCAATCGTGGTTGTTTTACCAGCGCCGTTCACCCCGACTACCAGTATGACGGTTGGCTTGTCCGGAGCTATGTTTAAAGGCACCTGATCGGTACCCATCACTTCTGCAATGGCGTCCTGGAGAAGCTCGGTCACCTGCAGCGGATCATTGATCTTTTGCTTTTTGACCGTGGTACGGATTTTATCAACCAAGGCCAGCGAAGTATCCATGCCAACATCGGCCTGGATCAGTATTTCTTCCAGTTCTTCAAAGAAATCTTCATCCAATTTGCGCGTGCTCTTGATAAGGGTATCAATTTTGCCGCCTATATTCTGACGGGTCTTGCTCAAACCCAGCTTAAACCGTTCAAATATACCCTTCTTGCTTTTTTCAGCAGATATTTCTTCTTCTGTCTCATCCGGGAGCTGTTCTTCTGTTATTTCGTTATCGGTAGCTATATCCTCAGCATTATTTTCTATGTTGGTATCCTCAGGTGAAATATTTCCCTGCTGAAGAGTTTCCTCCTCTACTGCTTCCGGTTCCGCTTTGGTAATAATTTCTTTATTGGCATCATCGGTTTGAATATTTTCATTCTTTTTTTTAAACCTGTCAAACAGTGCCATTAAACAATTCCACCTTTTACGTTTATATTAGACTGCCAGCTCAATGCTTTCTTCAAGATTCAGGGAAAGTACCGCGGAAACACCATTCTGGGGCATGGTTACCCCGAAAAGGCTGCTGCCGGCTTCAATGGTCGATTGCCGATGGGTGATCACAATAAACTGGATCTCTTTGGCCATCCCTTTTAAGAATTCCGTAAACCGGCCTAAATTTGTTTCGTCCAGCGCAGCATCTATTTCATCCAGTAAACAAAAGGGAGCGGGACGTAAGCGCAGCAGAGAAAAAATGAAGGCGATACAGGTCAAAGCTCTTTCTCCCCCTGACAAAAGGTTTAAGGACTGATTGCGTTTGCCGGGCATTTTAATTTCGATATCCACTCCTGCCGACATGTAATCGCCGTCTTTTTCCAGGATCAGACTGGCTTCCCCGCCGCCGAATATTTCCTGGCAGGTACGTTTGAAGCTTTCATTGGCCAATAGCAGAAACTGACTGAAATTTTTGGCCATGATTTTTTCTGTTTCCAGCAGCAGTTTCTCAAGTGCTTCCCGCGCTTCAAGTATATCAGAACTTTGCTGCTGCAGAAACTCCAGGCGATCGTTCAGTTCCCGGTATTCGCTGATCGATTCCAGATCCACCGGGCCCAGCAGTTCTATTTCCTGTTTGAGAAGCTCCGCTTCCTGTTTGGAACGACGCAATTCGGCGCCAGTCATATGTCTCTCAAAATCCGTGGGATCCTGGTCAGCATATTTCTCTTTCCATCTATCCAAAGCAGTTTCGCATTCCATCTCAAGGCGCAAAATACGCATTTCGGCCAGACGGATCTCTTCATCCAGGCGGTTGTGATCTTCCAGCCATGGCCCACGCTGTCTGCGTAATTCTTCGATCCCTTCGCTCTGTTTGCCATGTATTTTCTGTTGGTGCTCATAAGCTGCCTGAATTTCTTCGATCAGGCGTTTCTGCTCGATGCTCATTTGACTCGATTTTTGTACAATTTCTCCCTGTTGCCTGATATCCGATTGCAGCCGGGTCTGTAGTTTTTGTGATTCATTTACTGACTGCTCATATGACTTTTTCACTTCCATGAACTGCGCCATATTATTATTTAAGTTTTCCAATTCCTGCGCCTTCATATCCAGCTGTTCCTGCTGGGAACGGACTCTTTCCAGACGGATATCATATTCACGTCGTTTTTCATCCAGATCTGCTTTGATCTGCTCCAGTTCTTCGGCCGACCTGCTGTTTGCCTGTCCATGCTCTTCCAATTGCTGTTCCGTTTTTATGAGTTCTTTGCTGAAAGCGCTTATATAGGTTTGCTGTATTTCAATATCCTGCTGGTAAAGCAGGTTTTCTTCCCTGTCATTGGCAAGACTCACATTGGTACTGTCCAGTTCCTTCTGTAGCAGTTCTATCTGAAAATCTGCTTCAGCAATACGGTTGCGGACGTCTTTTAATTTTTCCTCCAGGGAGTTAAGCGCTGCACTTAAACGCTGTTTATCCGCCCGAACCTGATCAAGCTGCGCCGAAAGTTCCTGTAATTGCTGTTCCATCTTTTTGGCTTCGGCCTTGCGTTTCAAAGGGCTGCTGCTGCTGCGAGTTGAAGCGCTGCCGCCGGTCATGGCTCCGCTGACATTGATGATTTCCCCATCCAGACTCACGATCCGCAAAGGAAGCTGGGTATGTCTGAAAACCTGCATGCCTCTCTCCAGATCGCTTACCAGCAAAACCCTTCCCAGCAGATACTCGACGGCTTTTTCGTATTCTGCATCAAAGCCGACCAACTGCGAAGCCAACCCCAATACGCCTTCTTCCCGGTTCAAATCCTGAATAGCGCGGGGGTTTAGTTTTTGTACGCGCAGACCGTCCAGTGGTAAAATGGTAACCCTTCCCAGACCTTTTCTTTTCAAAAAATAGATCGCCTCGCGGGCATCTTCCATAGTGGCGGCAACGATATTTTCCAAACCCTTGCCAACGGCTGCTTCAATGGCCGTTTCCATTCCGGCCGGAACGTCAATGATCCTGGCCACCAGATCTTTTATCCCCTGAAGTTTCTTTTCGCCTCTGGCCCTTGCCTCCAGTACTGCTTTTACGCCTTCCGAATAACCGTAATATTTTCGCTCCAGGTCTTTCAGACCCAACAGTTTATTTTCGAGTTCACTGATGCTTCGCTTGATGGTTTGCTCCTGGGTCTCCAATTTTTCCAATTGGGCAGCAACGGTCTGGTATTCTGTCTGGACTTGCTCCATCTGTTGGCGCAGCTCCTGCAGATGCTTGCTACCGGTCTGTTTTTGTTGCTGCAGGGTATGTAATTTCTGCTCGGCCTGCTTTATTTTTGCCTGGCTGTCCTCCAGTCGCAGCAAAAGCCGCTCCTTTTTTTCCCGGCTTTGTTTGAGTTTTTCCTCTGTGCCCAGCAAATTATTCTTTAGTTCACTTTCTTGTTTCGCCTGTTCAAAAATAAGCAAGCGCTTTTGGACAAATACTTCTTCCTGTTCATGGATAGTTGTTTCAAGAGTCGTTATTTCAGACTGCAATTGTTCATATGCCTGACGGCGCTGCTGCCATTGCATCTCCTCAGATCTCAGGTTTTCATCGTGTTTTTCCAGATCTGCGTTGATCGTATCCAACATTTGCGAATACTTTTGGGCATCACCAACAGCATTATCATATCGTTCCTGTAAATTTTTTATCCTCTCCGTGATCAGCTTGATATCAGCTTCACTCTGGCCAAATTCAGCCTCGAGTTGATATTTCTTATCCTTCAGTTCACCCAGCCTCTTATGGCTATCGGCTGCTTCCTGCTCCGCAACTGCCAGGCGTGCATCCAGATCCTGCAGGCTTTGCTGAATGGATTGCGCCGAAGTTTTCTTTTTATCCAAATCGTCCGTCCTGACAGCTAAATTTTTCCGGCTGTCCCTTATATCAACGGCGATTAATTCCCTGTCCAGTATTCCGAATTGATCCCTGAGCAAAATATATTTTTCAGCTCTGGCCGCTTTTTTCGATAATTCAGCCGCATGGATCTCCATTTCTCCCATTATGTCCGTTACTCGCTGCAAATCAAGCACGCTGTTGGACAATCTTTGTTTAACCTCATCCCTTTGCTGCCGATACTTTATGGTCCCGGACGCTTCCTCCAAGATCAAACGTCGATCAAAAGGCTGACCATTCAGAACCTGCTCCAGTTCCCCCTGCCCAATGAGAGAATATCCCCGTTTACCGAGACCGGTACCGGTAAAAAGGCCGACAATATCCTTCATCCTTACTTTGGATTTGTTCAGCAAATATTCACTTTCTCCATTGCGAAAAAGTCTGCGCCCGATGGTTACTTCCCGGTAATCCACCGGCAGGTCACCGCAAGCGTTGTCTATGGTCATATCTACCAAGGCCATACTCTGGGCTTTTTGCTTGTCGGTGCCGTTAAAAATAATATCTTCATTTTTCTGTCCGCGCAAATGACGTACGTTAGCCTCACCCAACACCCAGCGGATCGCATCGGCAATATTGCTTTTGCCGCAACCGTTCGGCCCGACAATGATATTGATGCCAGGTTCCAAAAGCAATTCAGTATTTTCCGCAAACGATTTAAATCCTTTTATCTCCAGTCTCTTTAGATACAAAAACGGGTCCTCCTGTATATAAATCACTGCTTAAATTCGTTTTTTGCGCCTGGAAATCCTGCCGCCGGCAGGAGGTTTCATTCGGGGAATTAAGAAACTCCGACCGGGTAAGGACAAATTTATCCACTCCGGCAGGGTCGTTGCCTATCCCAATCCAATCCCTTTCTTCATGGCGAAAGGTTATTACGTTTAATCCCTGCAGCCCCAGAGAATGTTGAATGGAAATCAGATTGCTGCGCTTTTTGCCCAGCAGTTTGGAGAGATCACGTTCATTTATGCAGAGAGTAAGATGTTCGCCATGGGCAAAATGTTGCTGATAAAGCCTGACCGCCATAATTGCCTGTTCCCTGAAAACTGCCTGCTCCACCAACTCACCAAAGGAAGGATGAAAAGGTCCGGCCATGACGGTGCCTTCCTTGCGCAGTTCTTCCCCGGGATAGAGGCCCATACGGATAACAGGAATTCCAGCTTTGGCAAACTGCAGCAGCATGTCCCTGCAGACAGGAACAGCCTCTTCCAGCGTAAGCGCTTGATACTTCCCATCCTGCCACATTTGCTCCAGTTTGGTACCGGCCAAAACCAGCGTGGGATAGATCCTGACCATCTGCGGTGCAAGAGCAACCGTCCGTCGCGCAGTTGCCAGGTCACGGTCATAGTTGTCTCCCGGCAAACCAACCATAAGTTGGATCCCCAGTTGAAATCCGCCCGACTTGATCAGGCCGGAACTTCTTTCCACTTCTTCAGCGGTATAAATCCTTCCCGACTGGCGCAGGACCTCATTGTCGAGCGATTGAACGCCCAATTCGATCGTTGTGACTCCATATCTGTGCAGCAACTCCAAAACCTGGTCGTCGATGCAATCAGGACGAGTTGAAATCCGGATTCCCTGAATCAGGCCCTGCTTTATATAAGGTTGAACAAGACGTAAATAGTTTTCCTGCAGGTCGGGTCGAATGGCGGTAAAACTGCCTCCGAAAAAGGCTGCTTCTATTTCGGCAGGACGTACAATGGTGGCCAGATGCTGATCAATAATAGGTAAGATTTCCTGATCATCCGGAGCTTTGATTTGCGCTGATATTTTTTTCTGGTCACAGTATATACAGTCATAGGGACAGCCCAAATGAGGAATAAAAATAGGAATATTGCAGTGCCGCATGGAATATTTTGTCCTCTCAGTTCAAGCATAACGAGCGCTTATAATAATTGTTTCAATAAAGTTGAGTCCTGCAATACTTTCTCCGCGGCACATTGTTCGGCTTCTTTTTTACTTCTGCCTGAACCCCGGGCCAGCAAATGATTTTCATAATAGACTCCAACTTCAAATATCTTGGCATGAAGCGGACCGCTTTCCTCGATCGTTTCATAATATACATTATTACTGCCGTGCGCCTGGACGATTTCCTGCAAGCGTGATTTGAAATCCCGAAATTCACCTTCGGCAGTCTGACGGATCGTCTCCTCCAGATGTCTGAGAATAAAATCCCGCGCAGGTTGAATTCCCTGGTCTAGATAAATAGCACCAATAACGGCTTCCACTGCATCTGCCAGGATCGACTTTCTCTCCCGCCCGCCCGATTTTTCTTCTCCCCGGCCCAGCAGAAGATATGAACCCAGGTTGATACGAACAGCAATATCAACCAGGGCATTTTCACATACGACCCGGGCCCGGATCTTGGTTAGATCTCCCTCCGCTTTTTCCGGATAATTATTATACAGATAGTCTGCCGTAACAAAATTCAGGACGGCATCACCCAGGAACTCCAGGCGTTGATTGCTGTAACGGGTCTTGTTTTCCTGCGCATAGGAGGGGTGTATCAAAGCCATGGAAAAGAATTTTTCATCATGACACGAGATCTGGTTGTCGGCCAGAAATCGATGTGCTGAATCCCTCAGTTTCATTTCTTCTGTTGCTCCAGATAATCATATAATGCCTTGATCAGTTCTCCAAAGACCGGATAATCTTCCAGATCATCCTCAGGGAATTCAACATCGTACATATCTTCAAGAGCCATGATCATTTCAACGATATCAATGGAATCAGCCTCGATCTCTTCAAAAGTTGTTTCCATGGTAATTTCCGCGGGGTCTATGTTTAATTGCTCAGCTAAAATTTTTCTGGCTATATCAAAAAACTTTTCCATATATTTCCGCCTCCTTAATAATTATTCATATTATATTACAGCGATTGGGTTAAGGCTAGTTTCTGTTTTTTCACGATGTCTTTGACGACGCAGTCACGAGCTGTTTTTATCCCATTGTAAACCGCTTCGCGTTTGGAACTGCCGTGACAGACGATACTTATACCTTCTACCCCTAACAGCGGTGCTCCCCCAACCCGACTGTAATCAAATCTGCTCAGGAAAGACGGGATTTTTTCCAATTCATGCAAACAGGATTGTACCGCTTCCAGGGCCAGCCCTTCGATCGCTTTCAACAAAATATTGCCAGCGAAGCCATCACAGACAATCACATCAGCTTTGGCACTAAAAATATCCCGGCCTTCAATATTGCCAATAAAATTCAAACCAGCCTGTGCCTTTAAAAGGCTATAGCTTTCCAATGCCAGACTGTTGCCTTTGGTCTCTTCTTCTCCGTTGTTCAACAAGGCAATGCGCGGTTCATTTATATCCAGATCAATGCCGGCATAAGCTTTGCCTAGCAGAGCAAATTGCATCAGTTGTTGTGGTTTACAGTCTACATTGGCACCTACGTCAACCAGGAACGTATGGCTGCCCTGGCGATTCGGTATCGATGCTATGATAGCTGGCCGATCAATATTTTCAATTCTGCCCAGGATAAATAAAGCTGATGCCATCTGTGCTCCGGTACTTCCGCAGGATAATACGGCATCAGCGCGGCCTTCTTTGACCAGATGGGTAGCGACAACAATAGAAGCATCTTTTTTCTTGCGCATTGCAACAGCAGGCGATTCATCCATTTCAATCACCTGGGATGCTGAAATAATATGAATTTGATCTGCTGGATATGTATAGT
>JAGFXV010000382.1 GCA_017861475.1 Bacillota bacterium
GTTTCATTCCAACGGGGCAAAACGTTACAGCCAAAATATTCGCAGACATATGCCAACAAACAGGCAGTTTTGAGCGCCTGCAACACTGTGTGCGGCGCCATGAACAAACCCTGATACAACAAGCGGTTGCTGATCAGGCTGGCCCCCAGTTCCTTGCCCAGGCCCGGTGCGGTTATATGATAGGCAACTTCCTCCACCAGATCACTACGCCCCAAGATATAGCCGCCGGAAGGAACCAGTCCTCCGCCAGGGTTTTTGATCAGTGATCCCGCCATTAAATCGACTCCCAGTTGGGTCGGTTCCAAGCGGTCGGTAAATTCCCCATAACAGTTATCCACAAAGATGATCGTATCCGGATTGACCTGCCGAACGATCTCGACTACCTGTTTGATTTTTTCGATCGTCAAAGCCGGACGCAGACTGTAACCGCGTGAACGCTGGATCAACACCAGACGGGTTTTATCAGTAACGCCTTTGTGAATGGCCTCAAGGTCAACTTCTCCTGAAGGCAGCAGCGCAATCTCCCGATATTTAATGCCCCGTTCGATCAGACTGCCCCGGTGCGGATTTTTGGTACCAATGACGTTGAGCAGCGTATCATAGGGACTGCCCACCAGCGAAAGCAATTCATCGCCGGGCCGCACCCTAACCCGGTGATCCCGAAAAGCTTTCAATACCTTGGCCTGGTTATCGTAAGCAATCTCTTCATAGTATGAAAACAGTTCCTGCATGTCCTTTTCCGCCAGACGGATCAGGTTTAAAGCGTCCAATATTTCGCACCACTTTCTTAATAACTTAATAACTTCGTTCCAGGCACCGTTATAGAGGCACCGTTACATCTATTTCTTCGATGGTCATCAGATCTTTACGGCTTAAATACTCACGATCCACTAGCCGCAAGGCCTGTTGACGGATTGATTTTTCCACCAGATTGCGTACATACCTGGCATTACCGCTGTGAGGATGTTGGTATTTGACGAAATCATCAAGGATGCATTTGAGTCTCCAGCGGCAGCGGCTACTCAATTCGTAGTCCCGTTCATTGTACATCTGCAAGGCGATGTTGAAAAGCTCTTCGCTCTCATAATCGGGAAAATTTATCTGCAGCGCGAAGCGGGAACGCAAGCCGGGATTGCTTAACATAAAAGCGTCCATCTCCAGACAATAGCCGGCCAGAATAACAATCATTTCATTGCGCTGATCCTCCATCACTTTGACGAGGGTGGCGATCGCTTCATGTCCAAAGTCCTTGCCGCCCCCTTGGGCCAGCGTGTAAGCTTCATCAATAAACAGGATTCCCCCGTTGGCCTTTTTCAAAACCTCGCGGGTCTTCTGGGCAGTGTGGCCAATATATTCACCTACCAGATCTGCCCGTTCCACTTCCAACAGATGACCTTTCGGCAAAATCCCGATTTCCTTGAAAATTCCTCCCAGGATACGTGCCACACTGGTCTTGCCGGTGCCGGGATTACCGCGGAAAACCATATGCAGGGCAGTAGGATCCGCTTTCAGAGACTGTTGGCTGCGCCTGGCCTGAATCAAAGCGTAGGCGCTGATCTCGGCAATCGTCTTTTTGACCGGTTTCAAGCCGATCATCTTTTCCAGTTCACGGAAGGCGTCCGTCTGACAGAAGGAATAACCTTCACCGGCTGGAGATGATGGCAGCGTGCCTCCCTCATTTTCCGGCTGGGCATACTTCATGGATATGGCCAAAAAAAATCACCACTCTCAGTAATTCTAGCTTACTATATGCCAAACAGCTAAAAGTGGTGACATGATGATCATATTTGTTTCCGTTCACATACCCGTGGTTTTTTTATAAACGTTCTTGTGTCTGATCCTTTTTCTATATTTGCTCTCTTTTAAACATTCATCACAGTATTTCGTCAACTGGAATGATTTATCGGTAATCAATTTGCCGCAATTGGCGCAGTGTTTAAGCTTACTCTCCCGCATACAATCATCGCAATATTTCGTCAACTGGAATGATTTATCCGTAATCACTGCCCCGCAATTAGCACAATGTTTAATCCTGCTGTCTCTTAAACATTCGTCGCAGTATCTGGTCAGCTGAAATGGTTTGTCAGCAATTTCTTTACCGCAATTCGCACAGTAACTGCTCATATATGCAAACTTCCTTAATCAAGGCATTTTCTCATTGTTATAAATATTTTATTCTTCAGGTATCGACTATTTCCTTTTCCTGTTCATAAAAATATTTACAATTTTCATCGTTAGATTGTCACTCATATTATTTGCGTGCATAGATTATAAATAAAGCTGAAAACGGCAAGGAGGGTATAGCGTTGTCTTTTGAAATTGTTTATCACCTGCGCAGATACTTGGAAAAACTGCCGCAGGTCCACTATGGCCGCAGGCTAAGTTTTATCCCTTCGGCATATGATCCCCGGGATTATCGATATGAAAAACTGATTGGCGCAAAAGTCGCAGATAAACCTGTTCCCATAGACTATAGATCCCAACTGCCCCCCGTTTTTGATCAGGAAGACCGGGGCACCTGTGTAGCTTGTGCAGCCGCCTGGACCTTGAAAGCCTATGAAGAAATTAAACAGGAGGATTATCCCGAGAAAGGTCTGTCCGTCTCATTCCTGTACAGTATGTGCAAAGAAAATGACGGCATGCCTTGTCTGGAAGGGACCCAGCCCAAAGTCGCCATGCAGGTATTAAGAAATTATGGGGTCTGTCCGGAAGCAATCATGCCGTATGCTGAACTGGTTGATCTATCTTCCCCCAAAGTTCCCAGCATTCCAAATAAAGCAATGGAAACTGCAGTGATGTATAAAATAAAAACGTACGCCCAGATCTGTGCCTCATCGGATACGGATCGCAGCCAGGTCATTAATGTTATGCGGGAAGCCTTGAAAAACGAAGGTCCTTTTTTATTGGCTCTGCTGGTTTGCGAGAATTTCAAACCGGATGAAAATTACGAACTCCCCTTGCCTGAAGGAGAGATGCTGGGCGGTCATGCGGTGGGCATCGCCGGAGATTTGCCGGATCGGGAATGCCTGATCCTCAGAAACTCCTGGGGCAACAGTTGGGGTGAAAACGGGTATGCTTACCTGCCCTACGCCTGGCTGGATAATAAAGCGTTCGGCAGTTGGGCTGTGTCCGAAGCCTGGACTGCCACGGATATGAGTCCCGTGCAGCAAGCAGACAAGATCGTTATCACGCCCGGATTGAAAACCATCAAAGTAGACGGGAAACGGTCCGCAATGGTTGATACTGCAGTTTTCAGCAAAACTTCGCCGTATCAGAGCGCCATTGATGAACTGGTCAGAAAAATGGGCTACCATCT
>JAGFXV010000383.1 GCA_017861475.1 Bacillota bacterium
TTATGGTTAAAACAAAAGCCAGAATTAACCGTATCTGCCGAGGGCTTTAGAGATTTTTTGTTAAGGCTTACCTTTATGGGCATTCTGGACAATGAGAGTATTATCGAGTACTTGAAGGTCGGCTTAGAATTTTATAAAACCGAGAAAAAACGGATCGTTGATGATAACTTATCGATTGAAAAATCGTATTTCAGTTGGGATTCAAACGAAAAGGATCGTTATCTTTTCTTATGGGAATACGAATATAAATGGATTTTAGATGACGTAAACCGCAAAATTATATGGATTGAGCAGCTAATAGAAGAACTTGCTGCGAATAATAAGTAAAAATAAGATCAAAGGACTGCACAATAACCCTTTCCACCAGCCCATAATATTCCCCTTGATATTTAAAACCTATTTTGATAATATTAATCTCAAGCAAAGGGGAGTAACTTACCAGGTAAAGTCAACAACCGGTCGAAAGGCCTGGCTTTATCGGTCCCAAAAGACTTAGTGAGACCTTTGCCTCCGATAACAAGGAGGCAAAGGTCTTTTTTTTATACTCCCCTGTCTGCAAGGAAAGGAGGATGCGGCAAATTTGAAGCCGGATTAACAATTTGTAAATTTAATCAAGAATCCTGAAGTCTCGGGTGAAATATTCAGAACACCGAATATACTATGATCTTAATTGAGTTTTTCGTTTAAAAAATAACAAGAGAGGTAAATCAAACATGAATAATTTTAAAGCCCTGCTTCTGATGAGTGGCTTGTCGGTTTTGCTGGTCCTTCTAGGCAATGCGGTAGGGGGCCAAAGTGGAGCCATACTATTTTTTGTTATCTCCCTGGGTATGAACTTTTTCAGCTATTACTACAGCGACAAACTGGTCATTAAAATGACCCGCGCGCTTTGACATCAAAAGCCGGTATCCCCATGCCCAAAGTTTACATTACCCCGTCACAACAGCCGAATGCTTTTGCCACCGGCAGAAATCCGGAGAATGCAGCCATTGCTGTAACGGAAGGTCTATTTAACATACTGAACCGGGATGAAATTGAAGGAGTACTTGCTCATGAGATTGCCCATATAAAGAACCGGGACATATTGATCAGCACGATAGCAGCCTCCATGGCCGGTGCTATTTCCATGATTGCCAATGTGGCTCAATGGGGATTAATGTTTGGCGGATTGGGCGGCAACAATGATGAAGACAATGCCGGCGGATTTTTAGGGACCATCGTCATGGCTCTCATCGCCCCCATCGCTGCCATGATCATTCAAATGGCTATTTCACGTTCCAGAGAATATCTGGCTGATGAAACCGGCGCCCGTTTGACCGGTAAACCCGAGGGATTATCCAGTGCATTGCTCAGGCTTGAAGCCGCATCGCGCAAAATACCAATGGATGTCAGTCCTTCGGCGGCACATATGTTCATTGTAAATCCGCTTTCCAGGATGGGACTGGCTAATCTGTTCAGCACTCATCCACCGATTAAAGAAAGAGTGGCAAAACTAAACCAGATGAAGTTTCAAACAAAAGTAGAATGGCGTCAGGAAGCATAATTAACCAATACATCGTTATAACATTCGAAATATAGCAAGGAGTTGAACGAATGAACGCAAATCATAATAATCAAGTCATTTTGGCAGATGACTTTCGAGGCTACCTGTTTAAAGACCAAATGGCAGAAGCCTTTCATTCATACCGGAGCATGGAGAATATCTATGCATCCGCCATACGCGAGATAGCGACGAAACTGGAAATTCTTAATGACGAATTTAAATACAATATGGATCGCAATCCCATCCACAGCATAAAAACCCGGGTCAAATCGCCCCAAAGCATCATGGACAAATTACTCAAAAAGGAGTGTGAACTAAGTATAAAATCGGCCCGGGTAAACCTCACCGACATCGCCGGAATCCGTGTAATTTGCTCCTATATCGATGATATTTATACGATCGCCGATTTGCTCACCGCCCAGGATGATATCGGACTGATTCGGATTACCGACTACATTAAAAATCCCAAGCCCAATGGATATCGCAGTTTGCATCTTATTGTTACGGTTCCGGTATTTTTATCAACACACACGGAGATCGTCACGACAGAGATTCAAATACGCACCATCGCCATGGATTTCTGGGCAACATTGGAACACGAATTGGCTTACAAATTAACAACGGAAAAAAGCATTTATACCCGGCAGGAATTACGAGATTGTGCCGATGCCATTAATGAAACCGATATGCGGATGCAGAAATTATATAACCAAACCATCTTATTGGATAAACCATAACCAGAATAAACAGCAAAAAGCGGAAATTTTATTCAGCTCATCATAACCTTTTACGGCTTCATTTCCGGATTAGCCAGTCAAATTGGCTATTCAGGGTGAATTAACATAAACAGCAAAAAGGCGGTGCTGCTTGGCCGGTTCTCTGTTAGTTACCGGACAAGTTACACCGTCTATTGCTGGACATTATGGAGTAGCGCTGACCGTTTATCCGTAATGAATATAGCAAGAACATACGCTTTACTATAAGTATCAAATGAGAAACAACCCGGCGAAGCAACCGGATTTATTTAAATAAAAGCCTTACCCCAAAGAAAATCAGTAAAATTCCTACAACCACATTAAGAATTTGAATGATTGCCTGCGGTAAAAAGCCGCACAGGATACTTCCCAGCAGAGCAACAAATGTCAGGAAAACAACGGTGGACATAACACAGCCTACCGCAAAAAGGAAAAGCTGTTTTTTGTCCCAGTTGTTTTCTATCATCCGGGTCGTAAACAAGCCGCTCCAAAATATTATGGTCAAAGGATTTGATGCCGTCAGCAGCAATCCCTGCACAAACAAACTATGACTCGATACATAGGAAAACAGTTTCATATCCGGGATAAATGTTAAATCAAAAACCCTGGATATCGTGTTCAAGCCAAACAAAACCAGCACCAAACAGCCCACCAGCTTTATCGCTGCTTTCATTCCTCCCCTATTGATGACGGAAGCAACCCCAACAGAGGACAGTCCAATGTATAAAGCATCAACAAGCGCAATGGCCGACATAAGATACAAGCCATAAACGAATCCGTATGTAGTGGAAGTATTAAACACCATCAAACACATCGGCCCAACGGCAAGCTGCAATAACATCCCGAATTTGAAACCTTTAAAAATCATGATGATACCTTAACCTAATGATAATAGTAAGATTATAACTTTTTTGATTTGCAATGTTGCTGCAGATTCAGTCATCACAATCCTATATTACCTTATTCCGGAATAAAGTTACGTTACATAAAGATGTTTTATTGAATTTTTACAAAACTCATTAATTTGAACAAATGCCCCATCTGGAAATATCAATGGGTCTTTTTGATTGAATTAGGTATAATGGGAATAAATGTATTAGGTCTTATGTGTGATGAGACTGGCGAGAGAACGATATGCAAACAGTATTTTAAAATTAATATACAAATAATTCAAGACTTGTAACATAAAAAACTATTCCCTTGACGTGATTGAAAGTAGAGGTAATAAACATGGCGAAAAGAGTACAAAGCTGGTTTAAACCGGATGACTTACCTAATATAATCGCAATCAAAAAAGTTGATCCATCAATCTTTACTCAAGGCATTAATCATATTCCTCGCCAATTTAGAGTAGATTTTATTGCAGCTA
>JAGFXV010000055.1 GCA_017861475.1 Bacillota bacterium
TCCAATCTCCAGATGGATCACGTCGATTCCTTGTGATTCCATCACTTGAGCCTGTTCCAATACATCCATGACAATAAAGGAAGTTATATCATTCAGTTTGGCAGGCAAGAAAATATTCTGCATCATTAAGCTCCTTATAAATCAGGCATTTTTTTAAATTATATAGTTTTACGATTACTTTTCAAAGAGAGTACCGGCGCTTTATGGCAGGTTTATTCCCGGCAATTAACGCAAAAACTATGCTGAAGAAGCAGATATCAGGTGAAGCAGGAAGTGCTCTGAACCTTTGCCAGGGAAGGAACGATGAGGCATGAAATATGTAATGAAGGTCATGATGCTGGCTCTGATCGCTGGTTTGCTGCTGAGCTTGCTTACATCTCAGTTATATACGTTACAGACGTTTACCCAGGAAGATTCGGAAATCTCCCGGGTCATCTATGTGATGGACAGTAAACTCAGCAAAAGATTGATCACCCATATCGACACGGAAGGAAAAAAACTGGTCGCCCTGACTTTTGATGATGGGCCGGATCCATTGTATACCGGCAGTGTATTGCAAATACTCGAGAGATACAAAGTGCCGGCGACGTTTTTTGTAGTGGGTGAAAATGCTGCTGCCTATCCTGACTATATTCAGCAGGAACTCAAAGCAGGTCATGAAATTGAAAATCATACTTATACCCATGCCGATTTAAGCCTGGCTGATGCAACGGGAACGGAAGAGGAAATACAAAAAGCCGATACGCTTCTGACCGGGATGTTGAACAGAGACATAAAGTATTTTCGCCCGCCCAAAAAATTATTTCGCCCGGAAACGATTGATATCGCAGAGCGTAATGGCTACCAAACTGTTTTATGGACCATTTGCGTGGAAAATGCCCAAGCGCCAACCCCTCGAGCCATGGCCAAAAGAGTCATTGATGCAGCTCGTCCGGGGATGATCATCCTCGCTCATGACGGCAGATTGGATCGCAGTCAGACTATACTGGCCCTGCCGATCATTATCGAAGCCTTTCAGGGACAGGGCTATCAGTTTGTGACCCTGGACGAACTGGTCAGGACATCAAATATATCGAATTGAATTGTGTAAGATTAAAGCGAAGTAATTTTATAAAAGATAAGATAGAATATAGGTATTGGACAAGTAAAGCAAAGATGTAAGGATAATAACATACGATGGGAGGAAATAATTTGGACAAGATCGAGGTCAAGTTTAAAAAAATGGTAGCCTGGGCCAAATTGCCTGAATACGAAACACGGGGGGCAGCCGGTTGTGATCTGGCTATTGCCATACAGGAAGAGATCGTTCTCTATCCCAATGAAGTCAGGAGTTTTCCAACCGGTTTTGCCATGTTGATCCCCAAAGGCTATGAGGCCCAGATACGCAGCCGGGCCGGGATGGCGGGCAAGGGGATTGTCGTTGCCAATGCTCCCGGAACCATTGATTGTGAGCATATTGGAGAAGTAAAAGTATTGCTGTTGAATATCACTGATAAACCGCTGCGTATACTGCCCGGGCAGAAGGTGGCCCAGATGGTTTTTGCTCCGGTGGTTCAGGCCAGTTTTTCGGAAGGAAACTAAACCGATAGTTAATTAATAATGAAAGAGTTATGACTGCCTAAGCGTAATGAAGGTATAGAAACGATTAGGAGGGTCAGGGATGGGAAAAAACAGGCTAAGGATATCTCCTGTTACAGCAATTCTTGCAGTGATCATGCTGGGTTTGTTTATTGGGACGGCATTTTACACGGACAGCCAAAAGGATATTGCTGCTGCGCAGACGGAAAAAGAATTACCGGTGGTCGGTTCTTTGGAAAATCTGCGCAGTTTGTTGGAACAGTACGGCCAAAATAATGGCCGACTCTACAGAGGAATGGCTGTTGATATGAGTGGCGCTGTAAATAATATGAAAAGCGCGGAGTCACTGCCGGCAGCAGATCAAGCGGCTGATTACTCTGCTACCAATGTACAGGTCGAAGGTGTGGATGAAGGTGACCAGGTAAAAACCGATGGTCAGTATATTTATCAAATCAATAACAACCTCGTTCAGATCATCAAGGCAGTTCCTGCCGATCAAATGCAACTGGTCAATACACTTAAATTTAATGATCAGAACTTCACTCCTGTTGATCTGTATATTGACGGAGATTACATGATCGTGATCGGAAATACTTATATCGATCAGCCTACCTATCCTACTGATCAATCCAATTTACGTAAAATGCCGGCATACATGCCGCCTTATTATCATCCCAATACCTCTTTATGCCGGGCTATTGTCTACAATATCAAAGATAAACAAAACATAAGTCAAATCCGGCGTTTGGTTTTGGAGGGCAACTATCTTGCTTCACGCCTGGTGGACGGAAAATTTTATCTGCTCAGCAATTGCTATCTGGATTATTATTCGATCCAGAACGGCACGAGTGATACAGATGTGACGCCCATCTGCAAAGATACGATCAAAGCAGACCGGTTTGATGCCCAGGATATCAAAACGATCCGCTATTTTCCCGGCTGCATAACCTCCAATTATCTGGTGGCAGGTTCCATAGATCTGCAGCAGATGGAACAGCCTGCGGATATCAATACCTATTTGGGCGGCGGAGAAAACGTTTACGCTTCAACCAACAACCTCTATGTCGCTCTCAGCCAATATAATGGCGGTGTGATCCAACCGTATATGAAGTCGGAATCAACGACTTCTGCCCAAACCAATACGAAAATTTTCAAATTCAGCCTACAGAACGCCAAGTTGCAATATGAAGGAGAAGGTCAGGTCCCGGGAACCATTTTGAACCAGTTTTCCATGGATGAATACAATGATCATTTCCGCATCGCGACCACCTATGGTGAAACCTGGCGCGAGGATGAATTTACCTCGCAAAACAATGTCTATATACTCGATAAGGATCTAAAGCTGACCGGCAAGATTGAAAACATTGCCCCCGGAGAAAGGATCTATTCCACTCGTTTTATGGGCGGCCGGGCCTACATGGTTACTTTTAAACAGGTGGATCCCTTTTTTGTGCTGGATCTGTCCGATCCGGCCCAGCCCAAAATACTGGGCAAGCTGAAGATACCAGGTTACAGTGATTATCTGCATCCTTACGACGAAAATCATATCATCGGTTTTGGCAAGGAAACGGTTGAAGCATCAGGCTTCAATGGTGTGAGTACAGCCTTTTATCAAGGCCTTAAAATAGCCATATTTGATGTTACCGATGTCAGTCAACCGGTGGAAATGAGCAAGGTCGTGATCGGAGACCGGGGCAGTGACTCAGAACTTTTAAGAAATCATAAAGCCCTGCTATTCTCGCGGGATAAAAATCTCCTGGCGCTGCCGGTAACAGTTATGACGATCGATCAGAAAAATATCAAAGCGAGTAGCGCGAATATACCGGAATATGGCAGTTTCTCTTTCCAGGGAGCCTATATTTACAATATTGACTTGCAGAATGGGCTGCAGTACAAGGGCAGAATAACCCATCTGAACGATGAGGACTATGTAAAAGCGGGCAATTATTGGAACGCAACCGAAAAAAGCATCAGCCGTATTTTATATATCGGCGACAACCTCTATACCTTGTCTCCGGCGATGATCAAATCCAATCAATTGGATTCACTGCAGGAAAAACAGGTATTAACGTTACAATAGATGAAATTTGCTCAGCCCGGTTGATTGAAAATGACAAACAAATTGGGCTCACTTTTGGGTGAGCCCGCCGGGTGGCCAAGGAAGGGTCTAGTCCTGCGGTCCGCCTTCCCAGTATTTTCTGGCCATGCGCAGGGCATAACCACCCAAAAACAAACCATTTACAAATGCCATTGGTACCATCAGATTTTCAAATTTCATGGATGATTTTTTCTGCAAAATATATCCCTCCTTTAAAGATATCTTTTGCAGAATCTGATTGGTTTATGGCCGGTTTAATTTTGCAGCGCAGAAAAATACAGTACAGCTTGCTAAAAATAGTATTTAAATTTGGATTTATTTGTTTTGTTTTTTATTTTTAGGCATACAGATTATTTCTTTTATTTGGGAGGCAAAAAATTGAGCTGAATGTTCAGGTTTGACAACAATGGCTGCATCAGCTCCTTCAGCCGTTCCGCCAATCGCGATTACATCCTGACCGTAAGGTATCAGGCCGGCATCAAGCGCCATACAGCTAATTTCCACCGCTACTTTAATTCCCTGTCCGAACATCCTGAGAGTCGAGGCAACGATTTCAGCCGGATAAACTCCTTTAAATTGAAAGCGCAAGGCACGATCAACACCGGCCAATAAATGAGTGGTTGTCAGCACCGGCACGCCGTTGGCATTGAAAAAAGCCCGGTTTTCCGGCAGCATTTCATCCACGCCCGGCTCCTGAAAGCCCACCACGTGACTGACACAAACGATATTTTTTTCCTGGGCAAGCGCATAGAGTTCTCTGGCGGTTGTCCCGCTGCAGGAAGCAATCACAAAATTTGCGATATCAAGCTCCGCGCCTCGTTTGACAGCCAGCTGCAGTGTATTCTGTGTATTCACAGGTCCTGCCGATTCCCAAAACATTTTCTTTCACCTCATTTAAAATCATACTTATGTATGCTTTATTTTACCCGATTTTGATTTTTTTCGGCAATTAGCTTGAAATTGAGAGATGCCAGGCGGTAAGCATCATTTGCTATCCCAACGTCAAAATGGTACATTACATATGGGCTGACGATTTATTCTTTATATAGGGGAGCAGAATGAAAAACAGTAACGGCGATTATACCAAACAGATGTTACAACAGCGGGTTGAAGAAATTAACAAATATATTGACAGCAACTGGGGCAAGCTGCTTTTGCTGGAAATATTTGAAGAAATTCCTTTGGACGTAAGAACAAGTATCCTTGAGGGGCTGGGGACATTTCGCAGCCCGCAAATGGTTGAATATGTCCAATTAATTAATATTGAGTATGGCAGAGAATATGAATCCGTTTGCCAGAGGATTCTAACCAAATACAGGCTGGCGGGATTGGAAATTGATTTTGAAAAACCATTCCGGTTAAAATTTTACAAAGCCTATGCCAGTTGTAGCCGTCATACCGGTCGCATGAGTCTGGATATAGCCTGGCATAAGAACAACGGAAGGCTTTATGTGGAATGTTTTTTCCTGACCTTTAATCCGGATGGGATCCACAGTTTATTTATTGTGGAAGATACTACTCAATCGCAATATGAAACAGATCACGGATTGATGAGTGATATGACAGAACTTGAATACCCGGAGGCATGTTATTTGATTTCCGAGGCATACAAGTTAAATGTCCGTTATATGAGTCGTCCCGCGCTGGGCAGGTTCATCTTCCAGCGCTATCTGGACGAGCAAATCGAACTTCCTGCCGACCGAACCAAGGAATTGAACCGAAAAATTTCTGCCCGCCTGACGCCTCGTCAATTGGGCAATAGTCTTTTTCATGCCTTACGATATCAGGATTATGATTATTTACTGTCAATTATGGATGAAGAGCTAATTTCCGGAAAACTCTTTTATCAATTTAAAGAAGCCATTAATCCGGGTGCCTTTATCATGGAAGGGCAAGTTGAAGAAGTCCGGGCATCCAATGAAAACGCCCAATTAAAAGCTTTTTCGGTCATTCTTCAGGATCGGGAAGTATATAAAAGTGAATTCCAGCTGATTCTGAAGAAAGATAATCAGGGCTACTGGTCGATCGTGGATATACAGCTTGTCAGCCACCAACTGATCGAACCTGAATCCGTCTGGAATCCTTTTGCCTTGCAGGTCTATTGCCGGGTATATGAAATTATGGATTTGGATGAGCTTTTCGATGTCCTGGACCGGGTTGAAAACATTCGTGAAGTGGAGGAACTGCCTTATGGAATACATATGCGGCTCACCTGTTATGAAGATGATTTCAACCATGGGGTGTCGTTTATGACCGGTGTAATTGCGGATTTGATCATTAACACTGATGAATTCGTAGTAATATCACGGGAAAAAGAGGTCACAGACGAATTTCACAAGGTGTTCTGTGACGGATATTATCTTTTCCTGGTGCAAAGGGGAGAGTATGAGATCAGCCTGGCCAATGCCTATAGCTACCTGAGCGGTCAGTACAGTAATTTTGAAGAAATACTGCTAAACGATGACAATGATTTTGTTTACGAAGACGGGATGCGGTTCATTTCAGTCAGATATTTTGTCAAAGACCGGGCAAAAGTGATGCAGAAGCTTGCTGAATTACATGCAGAAAAAATAGATTTGTATGAGGATATACAGGTTTATTATGAATTGGATCAAAGGTTTGATCCTCCGGATTTCAGGGCTGAATATATTTTCGGCAGCAATTGGCTGACCGTATCTGCTTTTGGGGAAAAGGAAATGAACTCCGTACGCCAGTATTTTGAAGAGGATATGTATGACGCTTTGGAATTTGACGGTTTGGAAGTGAGAGAAGAAGGCTTGTTCAGCGTCCTGGATATGGAAGTTAAAAAAATGTATCCCGCGTTGGAGGAAACCTTAAAAGAATTGTATCTGAACAAATGGTACCATTCCCATCTTAACAGTCTTCGGGGAATGAGTCCTTCAGAGGCCTGTCAGACGGAGGAAGGGACCAGGCTTCTGTGGTCGATGTTCAAGAAGATCAGACAAAAAGAGAAGAAAAGACAGATGAACGGCTTTCGATATCGAATCGGGCTAAAAGAGTATTTACGCAAAGTTGACCTAAAAAAATGAGAAAACCATGAAAATATATTGACATGGGGGAAAGCTTTCAAATATACTCTATAGAAATCAATTATTCGGCGATGATGGAAACCGATCTGAAAAATGAATGATTGCAGAGAACCGGGGCAGCTGAAAACCGGTATCAATTTTTACAGATTAACTCATTCCTGAGCTGCGATCTGAAAAGCTTGGAAAGCCCAGTAGGTGATGCCGGACGAAAAAGTCCGTTACGAAGTTAGCCAATCCAAGGATGATTGGCTCCAAGTGGTCGCAAACTGGTTTGGTTTGCGACAAACAGGGTGGTACCGCGGGAATAACTCTCGTCCCTGATGAGGACGAGAGTTTTTTTGTATCCATTTTTAAGATATTTGGAATATTCTGAAATGACTTTTTAGGGTATTCTATGGTTAAGGAGGGATTATTATCGTGCAAAGCAAAATGGTTAAAGAAGGTCTGGAAAAAGCCCCTCATCGTTCCCTGTTCAAAGCGCTGGGTTTAACGGATGAAGAAATGAAACATCCCTTCATTGGCGTCGTTAATTCCAAGAACGATATTGTTCCCGGCCACATTAATCTGGATAAGATTGCTGAGGCCGTTAAAGCCGGTATCAGACTGGCCGGCGGTGTACCTTTTGAGTTTCAGACCATTGCGGTTTGTGACGGGATCGCCATGAATCATATCGGCATGAAGTACTCCCTGGGCAGCCGCGAACTGATCGCTGATTCGGTTGAGATTATGGCGATTGCTCATGCTTTTGACGGTCTGGTTTTTATACCGAACTGCGATAAAGTTGTGCCGGGCATGTTAATGGCTGCCGCCCGCTTGAACATACCCTCCGTTTTTGTTAGCGGCGGGCCCATGCTGGCAGGAACGATAGCCGATAAAAAGGTCAGCGTCACCCAGGTATTTGAAGGTGTCGGAGCTGCCGCCAGCGGTAGAATCAGCCCGGACGAACTGGCTGCGCTGGAAGAAAGCGCCTGCCCGAGCTGCGGATCATGTGCAGGCATGTTTACCGCCAATTCCATGAACTGCTTG
>JAGFXV010000384.1 GCA_017861475.1 Bacillota bacterium
CTGCCTGAGTTGGTCGTCAAACCGGAAAATACCAGTCAGGTTTCGCAGATTTTACAGGTGGCCAACCGGGAGAAAATTCCAGTTACACCTCGAGGTGCTGGTACTGGACTAGCAGCCGGGGCTGTGCCTTTTCAGGGAGGCATTATTCTGTCTCTGGAAAAGATGAATAAAATCCTGGAAGTTGATTTGGACAATATGTTTATGGTGGTAGAACCGGGAGTGACAACGGCCGAGGTGCAAAAATGCGCCCAGGAAGCCGGTTTGCTTTATGCCGGTGATCCCTGCAGTGCAGATAGTTCGTTCATTGGCGGTAATATTGCTACCAATGCGGGCGGAAACAAAGCCATAAAATATGGCGTGACCAGCCACCATGTTTTCGGCTTGGAAGTTGTAATGGCTACGGGAGAAGTGGCTCTTCTGGGTGGAAAGACGATTAAAGAGACAGCCGGCTATGATTTAATTCATTTAATGGTTGGTTCGGAGGGAACGCTGGGGATTGTCACCAAAATATATCTGCGGTTGCTGCCCCGCCCAAAATTCAATGGGGTTATTCTTGCTCCTTTTAACGATGTTAAATCAGCCATTGATCTGGTGCCGGAGATGATTACCAAAAGCAGTATCATTCCGACTTCCATTGAATTTATGGATAATCTTTGTATTAAGGCTGCCGAACAATTTTTAGATCGCCAGCTAATGTTTAATGATGCGGCAGCTTTTATCATCATCGAACTGGATGGTAATAGCGAGAATCAATTAACCATCGAGATGGAGATGATTGCAGAACAATGCGACCGTTGCGGGGCGTTGGATGTATTAGTGGGTAATAATGTTACCAATCAGGAAAGAATCTGGAAACCACGCCGTGTCCTGGCGGAAGCCCTGCGAATGATCAGCCCGGTTTATTCCATGGAGGATATCGTCGTTCCCATCAGTGAAATTTCAGGCATGCTTATATCTATTAACCGGTTATCTGAAAAGTATAGCATTAGAATCGCTAATTTTGGTCATGCCGGTGATGGAAATATTCACGCTACGCTGTTGAAAGATCAGCTTGATGATCAGCAATGGCAGGAAGAAAAAGAAAAGTTGCTGAATGAGCTTTACCAGGAGGTCTATGCACGGGGAGGAAAGATTTCAGGTGAGCACGGTATCGGCGCCAAACGTAAAGAGGCGTTGTCTCGATTGATTGATCCCATAGCCCTGCAAACCATGAAGGCAATTAAAAAAACTCTCGATCCCAATAACATACTTAATCCAGGAAAGGTATTTGATCTGTAATCTTCCCTACTCCCCTTTCTTTTGCCGATCCATGGATAATTCTGTAAAGCAACACTCTATTTAGGAGCGCGAGAGATTGAACAGTAGTTCTCAATTATATTCATGTTTAAATAAATAGCACAGGCCCGTTACTTGACCTGTGCTATAAGCGGTGACCATATTTACTTAATCAATTCATATATCTTTTTAATAGAAAACTTTTTCCATCTCCCGGCGCAGCTCCGATCTCAGATCCGGATGGGCAATATTGATCAGCGCATTGGCGCGTTCCCGGCGGGTCTTTTGGCGCAGATCGGTTATGCCGTATTCGGTAATTACATAATTGGCAAAGGTGCGGGGTACTGTTACCGGCGTTCCGGTCGGCAGTCCCGGTACAATAGACGAAATTAGTTGCCCGTCTGCTCCCTGACGGGCTGAGCGCAGCAAGGTTACTGATTTGCCGCCCGGAGACCAGTAACTGCCCATCACAAAATCCAATTGTCCGCCGGAACCGCTGATCATCCGATGACCCAGCCCCTCGGCGGCAATCTGGCCGCTGAAATCTATCAACAAAGCATTGTTTACCGCCAGCATGTTGGGGATTTGTGCAATTCGGGACGCCTGATTGACATAATACCCGGGATGCAATTCAACCGCTGGATTTTCCGCTACATATTGATACATTTCTTCATCCCCCAGGCAAAAGGTACCAACGGAAATCCCTCGATCAAACGGTTTGCTTTTATTGTCAATGATGCCTTCCTCCATCATGCGGGGCAAACCGATGGGCAGCATCTCGGAATGAACGCCCAGTCCGTGTTTGTTTTCCAATCCGGCAAATACTGATTCGGTTATTCCACCCAGTCCCATCTGGATGACATCGCCGTCATTGATTAACTCCAACACATATCCGGCAATGGTTTTTTCAACCTCAGTAGGCGGATTACGTTTATATGTTTGCGGGGCTGAGGAATGCTCTATCAGGTAATCAAATTCACTGACATGTATCCAGTTCTTGCCGTATACAACCGGCATTTGGTCATTTACTTCGCCAATAGCCATGCGCATTGCACCTGATTTCCGATTCTCCATCATTTCCAGGGAATAGTCGTTGCACAAGCCAAAATTCATATATCCCCGGTTGTCAGGGGGGGTTACCTGACAGATAAACACATTCCCTCGCCGGATCAGTTTATCGCCGCTGTCACTAAGATTGTTGATCAAATAATCGCAGTTGGCGCCATACATTTTGCGAATGGAGGCCAAACCAAAGGCCGGCACATATTGTATGTGTTCCTTGATATTATTCATAAAAACAGGATCATAAAGTCGACTTGGATGCAATTGCAATGAATCGGACAAGCTGACATTTTGCAATTCATTATAGCGGTCTAAAATTGCTTCAAAGAAATCAACGGAACAGGCTCCCAGCCCCAATGCTGTAGTTACGAAATCTCCGGATTTTACTTTTTTGGCGGCGTCTTCAAAGGTGGTCAGTTTTCGTTGGTATGAATCTTTCCAGTTTAAATCATTCAATCTTTCATTCTCCCCTAAAAT
>JAGFXV010000385.1 GCA_017861475.1 Bacillota bacterium
ATTGCGGAGATAAAAAGGACGATGGTGAGGATCGTGGGAAGAACGATTCGCTTGGAAAACGGCTTCCATTGCAGCAATGTGCTTTGAGGAGTCATACAGATAAACAACCCTCATGTGCGGGATTATTGATGATGATATTCATTGGGGCGGGGCGTCCGGTCTTATTATTTTGAGTTTGATCAAAATTTTTTCAATAAATGGTGTTTTTTCCCATTCAAGAGTATGTTTCATGATGGTAAACCGGTAATGGTCATCAAGTATGCCAAAGCCTTTCCAGGCGCCGCATAACCCGTAATAGGCCGTGTGGCAATCCTGATAGGAATGCCACTTATGATGATGACCAAACAGCCAGAGTTTTGGTTTAAAGTGGGCTGCCAGTTCCCCGCTGCGCGGGAATCCGGTATCCCCAAAATGTTCGAGTCCGGGCGTGTTAGGTACGCCGATGCCTGCCGGGCAGTCATGAGTCAATATGATATCCACAGCGTCCCCCGGAATTCCTAAGCACTCATTAATCTGCTGGTCAGTGATTACAGCCCCTTTCTGGGTGATCATGGAGTCCATATATGCGGTACCGCCCAAAGCCAGAAAACGGTATCCGGCAATGGTATGAACCGTTCCCCTTTGCAGATAGGTAAAGCATTCCTCATACTTTTTTATCAGCCAGGGAAGCGCATCAAAATCCTCATGATTTCCGTCAATGAAATAAAGCGGTCGCCTGAAGCGCTTATTCTTTTTAACAAAAAAGTCATGCAAGTGGGATCGGTATATTCCAAAGTCACCCAGATGAATGACGCAGGAGACATCACGGCCCACAGAGCTTTCAGCGTATTCGATCTGCCTGTTGACCATATCAAAATAGCAATGGGTATCACAAATGACCAGTATCATTACACACCGCCCAACTGACCGGTAAAGTCATAACTCAGCCTGGCCTGGAAATTTTTGGTCTGGGAAAAGATCTCCTTCAAAAGCTTCTGCTCAATAGAGGTAAGGTTCTTGGGACTGACGTAATTATCCGGCTTGCGATTTTCCCGGGATATGGCCTCTGCCTGAATCTTTAGACGTATCTGCATAAGATAGCTGTATGCCTGGATCATCTCCTGATGGTTCTGCGGCGTAAGGATGTTTCGCTCGCGCAGCTCATTCAAGCGCTCGATGGTATTGGTCGCTCTAATTTTATGGTTGATGGCATAGATACGGGCATAATCAACTATCGGCAGCATGGCACTTTTTATATCAAATACATTGCGATGCTCACCCACTGATTCAACAACAAAGTTTCCGAAAAATCCGATAGGCGGACTCAACGACAGCACATTTCTGGCCAGCAACTGAAAAAAGCGCGGATTGTCGGAGACAATTTCATCCAGGTAATCCCGCAACTGATCCACCAGTTTCTGCTCTCCATATGCATTGCGAAAGTCAAAGAAAATTTTTGTTCTCAGCAGGTCTTCTGCAGTCCCGGTAAAAACCCATTCGCTGAAATACTTTTTCCAGACCGACAGCGGCTGGCACCACTGGGGGTTTTGCGCCATATTGTTCCCCTCGCAGAAGCTGTACCCCGCCTGGTTCAGCCAGTGACACACCTTTGTTCCCAGGTTTACGAAATACTGTTGAACAGATTCCTGCTGTTCTGGTTCAGTGTCTTCAAAAATGATCGCGTTATCCTGATCCGTGCGCAGCGTCTGTTCCTGCCGCCCCTCACTGCCGAATACCAGAAACGAAAACCGTGCCGGAGGACGGCCCAGTTCCGAAACGGCGAATTCAACCAGCTTTTGCAAAACAGCTTCGATTACAACAGTGGTGAGATGATTTATGTTCTGAGGTTTTGCCCCGCTGTTTATCAGGGTGGTGATAAGATAGGGCAGTATTGCATTGCGGCTTATTATTTCTTCAGGGGTTTGTGCATGCTGAATCTCCCAAAGCAGCACGGCAGGTGAGTATTTCTGCAGGGCGACGATATCATCGCTGCACACCACCCCGATGATGATGCCCTGCGCGTTGGTAATAAACAGGTGTGAAATACGGTTTTGCTCCATGAACAGCCAGGATTCAAACAGGCAGGCACTGGCCGGCAGTGAGCGCACCGGACGTGACATAATTGCTGCAACCGGGGCATCAGATTGAGTGGTGGCGTTCAGTACCGCCTTTCTCAGATTGCGGTCGGTAACGACGCCGCAGTCTTTCCCCGATTCATCGCGTACCAGCAGCACGTCGGTTTGCCGCTCTTCCATCAAGCGGACAGCATCCTCTATGGCAAGCGTTGCAGGACATGCCGACACCGGGGCCATCTGCAGGCTTGCCAGCGGCTGATTAAAAAAGAGCAGTGCCGTCTGCATTTCCGCCAGCAGCTTTTCACGCTCCTCTTCTCTCAGTTGGATGTCAGTAATATCCTCAATAATGCCGTCAAAGTATCGGGGAGTGCCCTCGTCGTCTTCCACCATTACTGCCCAGATGGAAGCGGTAAAGCTGGTTCCGTCTTTTTTCCTCAGCTTTACTATCTCCCGCTTCAAATCTTCGCGGTGCACTTTCGGCTCAAGATTTTTACGGTCTTCGGGATTGATGTACAGATCAAAGACGGACGTGGTAAGCAGCTCCTCCTTGGTTGGATAGCCCAGCAGGTGCAGGAGCGCCGGATTAACTTCCACGAACCGGGCATGCTCACCTATGGTCCTTCTGAAAATACCCACGTTTAGATTATTGGCCAGGGTTCTGAATTTCTCCTCGCTTTCTCCCAGGGCTTCTTCAGCCTGTTTGCGTTTGGTGATATCAGTTACCACCGCAATGAAACCGTTTCTGCCGCCGACGGC
>JAGFXV010000056.1 GCA_017861475.1 Bacillota bacterium
TGAAACAACTCCTTTGAACAGAATCGAAATGAACGATACCAGTCTGGGCATCATAACCAGTGGTGTACCTTATCAATACGTGAAAGAAGCCTTCCCCGATGCTTCCATTTTAAAACTGGGTCTCACCAATCCATTGCCGCAGGAATTGATCAAATCATTTGCCTCCAAGGTAGAAAAACTGGTCGTGGTGGAAGAACTGGAGCCAGTCATTGAAGAACAGGTCAAAGCATGGGGAGTCGATGTGATTGGTAAAGATCAGTTAACTTTACTGGGCGAATACAGTGCTGAGTATCTGCAGCAGCAATTAGGCGGTGTACCCATGCCCCAGGGTTTCAACCTGGACAAGGAAGTGCCTGCTCGACCTCCGCTTCTATGTGCAGGATGCCCCCACCGGGGAGTTTTCCATGTTCTGCGTAAATTGCGTCTGGTCGTGGCGGGCGACATCGGTTGCTATACACTGGGAGCCATTGCTCCGCTGGAGGGAATAGATACTTGCATCTGCATGGGAGCCAGCATCGGTACGGCCATGGGCATGGAAAAAGCCCGCGGACCTGAATTTGCTGCCAAGACGGTTTCGGTCATAGGCGACTCAACTTTCGTCCATTCCGGCATAACCGGCCTCATAGACGTTGTTTATAACGGAGGGACCTCTACCGTTTTGATCCTTGATAATGACACAACAGCCATGACCGGTCACCAGGATCATCCGGCTACAGGTATGACGATTAGCAAACAGCCCACCAATAAACTGGATATCGAAGCCCTGGTTCGGGCAATCGGGATAAAGAATCTGCGCATAGTAGATCCACTCAAAATCAACGAACTCGAATTAGTATTGAAAGAAGAACTCGCCCGGCGCGAACCATCAGTAATTATTTGCAAGCGCCCCTGTGCTTTGCTTCCTACCACACCCAAACCGGATCATAAAATTTATGTTGATGCTGAACTTTGCAATGGTTGTAAATCATGCATCCGCGTCGGATGTACCGGAGTAACCTTCCTGGATGAAGAGAAAAAAGCTCAGATCAATGACGGCTGCATTGCCTGTGGTCTTTGTGAGCAGGTATGTAAATTCGACGCGATCAAGCGGACGGAGGTGTAGGAAGATGCAGGATAAAGTAACGAACATCTTGATTGTTGGAGTCGGCGGACAGGGCACATTGCTGACCAGCCGCATTATTGCCCAGGTTGCAGTGCAGATGGGGTATGATGTGAAAGTGTCAGAAATTCATGGCATGGCACAACGCGGCGGAAGCGTTGTCTCCCAGGTCCGTTACGGGCAGAAAGTATATTCACCAATTATCAAAAAGGGTGATGCCGATATTATTCTGGCTTTTGAGAAAATTGAAGCAGCCCGCTGGCTGGATTATTTAAAACCAGATGGAATGGTCATTATAAACAATGAAAGAGTCAATCCGCTGCCGGTTATGAGTGGGAAAGAAAAATACCCCGATTCCATTCACGAGAAGATCGCAGCTTTATTACCCAAGACAGCTATTATCAATGCAACTGAAATAGCATCCCGCTGCGGCAACATTAAAGCTGCCAACGTAGTATTGGTGGGTATGCTGGCTGCTGCTGTCGGCATTCCGGCTGAAGAAGTTGAAAAAGCAATTACGGCGATTGTTCCTGCCAAAGCCCTGCAGATCAATATCAACGCTTTTCGTGAAGGCCTGGCTGCCGGAGCATAAATAAAACGGTAATGTCAAACAAAAGATAATATATAAGGGGGTCATGATCGATGAGTAATGAGATCAAAATCCTGGGGTTTAGCGGAAGTCTGCGCAAGAAATCATTTAACAGTGCAGCATTGCGAGCTGCCAGGGAATTGATGCCGCCGGGAGCCATTCTGGAAATTGCTGATCTTTCCATGATCCCGTTTTTTAATGAGGATTTGGAGACAGAAGGCGTACCCCAAGTTGTTTTTGACTTTAATAAAAAAATTGCTGATGCAGATGCACTCCTGATTGCAACGCCGGAGTATAACTACTCCATTCCTCCGGTCCTGAAAAATGCCCTCGATTGGGCTTCCCGAGGCGCAAATAAACCCCTGGACGGAAAGCCGACTGCAATCATGAGCGCTTCTCCAGGTATGTTTGGCGGAGCGCGGGCGCAGTATCACTTGCGCCAGGTTTGTGTGGTATTGAATCTTCAGC
Source organism: Bacillota bacterium (assembly GCA_017861475.1). Taxonomy (GTDB): domain Bacteria; phylum Bacillota; class Syntrophomonadia; order Syntrophomonadales; family Syntrophomonadaceae; genus Syntrophomonas_B. Next base: position 2,157 of record JAGFXV010000056.1, read on the forward strand.
CACTCAATAAGCCTGAGGTGTTTATCATGAGCGCTGATAAAAAATTTGATGCCGACGGAAATCTGACTGACGAATATACTCGCGGTGCGATAACCAAACTATTGCAGGCTTTGATAGACAAGGTAAATAAATAAATTGATCAAAGCACCATCGGGAGGCAAAATAATGGATTGTTACATTGACGGAATCAGTCATGCCGGTGAAGGTGTGGCCAGAATAAATGGCAAAGCTACCTTTATCCCTTTTACAATACCCGGAGAGACTGTAACCATTAAACTCACAGAAGAAAAAAAGAACTATCAGCGCGCTCATTTGGAGAATATAATTACTCCTTCTCCAGACCGGATCGATCCACCCTGCCGCCATTATTTCATATGTGGCGGCTGTTCCTATCAGCATGTAAACTATGAACGGCAAATGGTTTTAAAAAGACAGGTGGTTGAAGAAACCATAAAACGCATCGGCGGGATAGACGTAAAGGTCAATCCCGTTATTGGTATGGAAGATCCCTGGCATTACCGCAACAAAGTAGAATGGCACACCGGCATCAAATCAGGGGAGCCGGTACTGGGGTACTATATTAACAACAGCCATACTTTAATTGATATAGAAGATTGCCTGCTGATCAGCCAAAATATGAAAGATTGCAGCCGTTACATAAAGAGATACCTGCAAAAATTACAATTACCTGCAGGTTGCGAAATTATCGTACGCCAGTCTGTAAGTGGTGATTTAATGTTCATTTTTAATGGAACTGGTACCAGCGAAATAGATTATTCCCAAATGGTAAGGGATTACGAAGAGGCTTCCATATATAGTTTCGATCAGGGAGTTCCCATGCTTCATAATGGTAAACCGAGATTATTGGAGAAGCTGGGGGAACTTGCTTTTGAGATATCACCCCTGACCTTCTTTCAGGTGAATCATATGCAAACCGAAAGAATGCTGGAGATCATTAAAGACTACGCCCAATTGCGCCGCAGCGACGCAGTCTTGGACGCCTATTGCGGAACTGGCAGCATAGCCTTGTCTATCGCCCGAGACGTGAATAAAATAGTGGGCGTGGAAAGCTTTAAGGCAGCAGTAAAAGATGCCAAGAGAAACGCTTTTAATAATCAAATAACCAACTGCAGATTTATCAAAGGCAATTGCGAAGATATCATTCCTGAAATGGAAGAAGACTTTAACGTTGTCATCCTTGATCCTCCCCGCAGCGGCTGCAAAAAGGAATTGATCCAGGCAGTGATTAAAAAATCTCCCCGTTCTATTATTTACGTATCCTGCAATCCTTCCACCCTGGCCCGGGATCTGGCTTTGTTTATAAACACAAGCTATATTGTTGAACAAGTACAGCCAATTGACATGTTTCCACAAACTCATCATATTGAGTGTTGCGTGCTACTATGTCGAAAATAAATATATTTTGATATTCATTGCTAATAAAAAACCGTCATTGGGGACGGTTTTTTTATCGTTATAAGCTTTATTAATTTCTATTGTGAAAGTCAGCTTATTGAGTATATTCATAATCACTGAGAAAAATATTGACTTACTCTCCCAAAATTGGTCCACTTCTAATGTTAGTTTGAAGTAAAATTAACATAGGAGAGATCAAAATGAAAAAAGGACGATTCACTGAAGAGCAGATGCACTGAAAAGATAATAGAAAAAAACGATAGAACCTGCACGCGGACGCTGCTTAGTACAAGAACTTCATGAAATTGGATAAATCAAAGGTTTCCAAACTTCGGTAACAATCACCGTTTGCTGGAAACCTTATTGTTTCAATAAGATGCTACTTTGATTCATCTTTGATGTAATATTGGGAGAAAGATTGTGCGAAAGAAGATAAATTTCAAAGGAGATATTTCGATGAACAGAATACTGATTGTAGAAGACGAGTTAGCTATATCAAATTTGATTAAGACCAATCTTTACGATGCGGGGTATCACTGTTCTTGTGCGTATGACGGTCTTCAGGCCTCTAATATGATTGAAAAGGAAAGCTTTGATTTGATCTTACTGGATATCATGCTTCCAAAGATTGATGGATACGAACTGATCGAATACATAAACACGATGGAAATTCCGGTGATATTTCTGACGGCAAAGTCGAGTGTGGAAGATATCGTGAAAGGACTCAAGTTGGGGGCCGAGGATTATTTAACAAAGCCGTTTGAAATCATAGAACTATTGGCGAGAGTTGAGACAGTGCTCAGACGTTATAACAAGAATGCCAGATTTCTCGAAATCTATGACATTACGATTGACACACTTTCCAGAATTGTAAAAAAGAATGGTGTTATCATCAATCTTACAAATAAAGAATATGAACTTTTGCTTATGTTTGTTCATAATAAAAACATTGCCTTGTTCAGAGACCGGATTTATGAAAGAATCTGGGGTGAGGAAGATATGGGCGCCAGCAGGACCGTTGACTTGCATGTACAAAGGCTTCGTAAAAAAATTGAGTTGGAGGATAAGCTGGTTGCTGTCTATAAAATCGGCTACAGACTGGAAGTATAACACATGAGCTTTTTTTGGAAGATTTTTTTCAGTACGATTATTATTGCTTCAGCTACATTCAGTATAGGAAGTTATTATCTGATTGATTCGCAGTTCCGTTCATCTTTGAATCGAGAAATCACTGCTGCCTATGAAGAAAACGATATCCTGCGTTATTCTCTCAATCATGAATTCAATACGGAATATGAAATGCCATATAACGCAAAAGTGTCTTATGAACTGGTTATGACCAGAAAACAAATCATCTGGAAAGTTGCACAATCTGTAACGATTAATACTTCGAAAGGGAACATTCCGTTTCGGCTTGACGACAGCTCTTTTCAAACAATTTTCAGCAGCAGCAATATCAAACTCGACAATCATATGTTAAAGCAATTGGCTTCTGACAAAAAGGGATATGAAATTGTGAAGTCGGGCTCTAATTATTATCTTCAAACGGCAGGCCCCCTTACATTCCAGGGAGAAGTCCTGTATCTGGAAAACTTTAGAAATATTACTTTCTTGTTTAAAAATCGTTCCGAACAATATAAAAGTTTCTATTACCTTGTATTCACTATGATTATAGCGTGCGGAGCGATTGTGTTTATTGTGACTCGCTGGCTCACAAAACCATTGAAATATCTGTCGCAGGCAACGAAGCAGATTGCAAACGGGCATTTTGATCAGCGGGTTAAGATTCAGAGCAGTGATGAAGTCGGAAAGCTCTCGGAAGATTTTAATAAAATGGCGGTCAAACTGGAACAGACGGTGGAAGAATTAAAGGATGCCTCAAGACGCCAGGAGGATTTTATCGGAAGCTTTGCCCATGAATTAAAAACACCCCTTACTTCGATGATTGGTTATGCGGATATGCTGAGGTCAAAAAAAATGGATCAAGAGCAGATTATTATATCAGCGAACTATATTTTCGAGGAGGGCAAGAGACTGGAATCACTCTCCATGAAGCTAATGGAAATGATCGTGTTACGAAAACAGGACTTTATTATGAAGCGGGTATTCGCAAAGAGTTATTTTGATGAAGTTAAGGGGATCATGCAGCCGGCTTTGACGGAAGAAAATATTGAATTGATCACATTGGCTGAGGAAGCTATTTTACAAATAGAGCCGGATTTGATGAAAACAGTTTGTTTGAATCTGCTGGACAACGCCAGGAAATCTATGGATCATAGCGGGAAAATCGTGTTTTCCGGCAGGTGGATCGAAGAAGAATACCAAATCTCAGTGGAGGACACCGGAAAAGGTATGGAAGAGTCCGAACTGTCCAAAATTACTGAAGCATTTTATATGGTTGACAAGTCAAGAGCCAGAGCGCAGGGGGGAGCAGGACTTGGACTTGCGATCTGCGCTGATATTGTAAAAATGCATCATGCAAAGATGGAGCTTACAAGCAGTCCGGGAAAAGGAACCTGCGTTGTAATACGAATTGGGGGGGCAAAGAAAGTATGAAAAGAAACCGAACTTTTTATATCTCATTTTTGCTCGTTGTTTTCCTGCTGATTACTGTTTTGGCACCTCCGATCGTTTCAAGAATAAAGGATCGGATGCTGATTGGAAAGGTTACAACACAGCAATTGACTGATACAAAGGCTTTTACTAAATCAGAGTTAAGTATGGAAGACAAAATTGCTTTAATTGCCGGTTATAAAGCTGGTCAGGAAAACGTAATCATGGTGAACCAGGATCGGCAAATCTATGATCAGGGAAATCAACAGAATCTAGCGGATATTGCAATGAGTGAAATGGAAAAATTAAAGAGTATGGGCCTGTTTCCCCCTGTTGAAGTCAGTGAAGCACAGAATATTACATTTGCTGTTCAATTATACACTAACATAGATGATCCCAGTATGAATGCAGAAATTTGGGAGATTGCTTTTCCTTCCGATAAAAATTGGGTAGACATTATGATGGACGCCGATACCCATCTTATTCTTCAGTATAATATCCGGACAAGAGAATCGCTAAAGTATACACCTGTAAAAGGAAATATGAATCTATTTGCAAAATACCTTGGAATCAAATGGGCCACAACAACATTGGAAAAGAAATTTGATACAGAACAGTTTAAATATACAAACAAAGCACAAGAATACTATTTCATTCAAATCCATGAGGACAAAAATTATGGTATCCAAATCGTTCCGACAACAGACTAAAAAATCAATATGATACAAATTTGATGGAATTCTGTGCACTCTTTGATACAACCCTTTTGTAACATGACGTTACAAAAGGGTTGTTTTTTATTTCAAAATTGCAGGACAACAAAGAGAAATTGCAAAGGAGGCACCATATAATGAGAAAGCAGGAACCTGAACAGAGAGGCAGAATATGCAGAAAAAGAAATAATAAGAACAGGCAAAAAATAGCCCGAGGTTTTGTAATTGTGATTTTGTGTTTGATTACATTTCTTATCGGAAGGGCATCGGCACATGGAAAAGATATGCAGAGTGCATCCGCCAGGCTAAACCAGGATAAGGCATCATTCGGGCAAATTAATAATGCACAAGTATCAGAAAAAGAAAGCACTATTAAATTAAATAAAAATATTGATGATAAACCGCAGGAAAACCAATCATCAGAGAGCACGCGGGGAAAAAGCCAATCGAAAGAGGATAATAATATAACTTCAAAAGATGCATGGAATCTAATGCTAGTTAATAAATGGCATCCGATAAAAGAGAGCTTTCATGTTGATTTGACTCAATTGAAAGACGGACAAGCCATTGACGCGAGGGCATACCCGGATTTACAGGCTATGATGGACGATGCTCGTGCTGCAGGCTTATCTCCATATATCTGTTCATCATATCGAACAACGGAGAAGCAGACAATGCTCTATAACAATCAGATCAATAAATACAAGAAACAAGGATATTCAGAGGAAGATGCGAAAGCAGAGGCAGGAAAATGGGTTGCAATACCGGGTACAAGCGAACACCAAATCGGTTTGGCAGTTGATATCGTGTCTATAAGCTATCAGGTGCTGGATAAGCATCAGGAGAATACCGCGGAACAGCATTGGCTGAGGGAGAATTGTTATAAATATGGGTTCATTCTG
>JAGFXV010000386.1 GCA_017861475.1 Bacillota bacterium
GGCAGCACAAAAGTAAAGGAATGCCATACGCATCGTTTTGCCGGAGTTACATTTGAAGGAATATTGCTTGCCAATGGGAAACACAAGCACAGATTCTCAACCAATACAGATTTTTATGAAGATCATCATCACAGGATTTCAGGTATTACCGGTGTCAATATTAATGTTGGTAATGGCCGGCACATTCACTTTGTTCTGTTGCGTACAACCATGAATGACAATCATACGCATTTGTACAGACTGGCAACGCTTATAGACAATCCCAGCGGAAAGGAATGATCAACTTCTGATAATAGGTGACCATCTTGTCGATGCATCAAAGATATATTCGTCTTCTGCTTCCGGCAGAGAGGTTTCTTTTAGTTGTTCAACCGGTACTGTATCCCGGCGTCCGCTGTCTGTATACACGATTTGCGCCATGTCACCATTGTCAGATTCATTAACGGATTCAACCCTTACCAGACTGCCATTATAAAGAATTTGTACTACTGTTGATAGATTTATAACTTCATATAAACGGTTTAGTTCCATTGAGATTGCCTCCTTTTTGAATTTATTTTGTCAGTTTCATGGTGCCATTATACTGATCGGTTAATTAAAAAAAGCAGAAAAAAATGCTGGTTATGGTTTTTATTCCATAACCAGCATAATCATTTTATGATCAGGATTTCCCCAGGTAAGCCTGACGTACATCCTGGTTGTCAGCCAGTTCTTTACCTGGCCCTTCCATGACGATGGTGCCGGTTTCCAAAACATAACCATAATCAGCAATTTTCAGTGCTGCGGTAGCGTTTTGTTCGATCAGAAGGATGGTCATTCCCTGACTGTGGATGTTTTTGATGATCCGGAAAACTTCCTTGACCAGCAATGGGGCCAAACCCAGCGAGGGTTCGTCCATCATCAGCAACTGCGGTTTGGACATCAATGCCCGGGCAATGGCCAACATTTGCTGCTCTCCGCCTGACAAGGTCCCGGCCACCTGCCAGCTTCTTTCCTTGAGGCGGGGAAACAGGGCATACATTTTTTCAATATCTTCTTCGATTCCGTCCTTGTCTTTGCGCGCATAAGCCCCCATTTTTAGATTCTCCAGAACAGTCAGGTTGGCAAAGATGCGACGTCCTTCCGGAACGAGGGTTATGCCGCTTCTTACAATATGCACGGTATTTTTGCCGGTAATATCTTGGCCTTTAAAAGATATATTGCCGGAGGTTACCGGTACCAGATTGCTGATTGCCCTAAGCAGTGTGCTTTTGCCGGCGCCGTTGGCACCAACCAGCGTAACGATCTTGTTTTCCGGAACTTCCAATGAGATACCCTTTAATGCATGGATACCTCCATAAAAAACATTTAAATCATTAATTGTCAGCATCTATATCCACCGCCCCGAGATAAGCTTCGATTACTTTGGGATCGTTTTGAATTTCTGCCGGATTGCCTTTGGCCAATGTCTCCCCGTAATCCAGCACGTATATCTTCTCACAGATTCCCATAACAACTTCCATATGATGTTCGATCATCAAGACCGTAATGTTAAATTCATTTCTGATCCTGGCTACAAAATCCATAAGATCCAGTGATTCCGCCGGATTCATGCCGGCTGCCGGCTCATCCAGCAGCAACAAGCTGGGGCCTGTTGCCAGTGCGCGGGCAATTTCCAAACGTCGCTGCTTGCCATAGGGCAGAGAGGTGGCGGCTTCATTGCATACATCATCCAGCTGCACTTTTTTAAGCAAGTCCATACATTCTTCATAGTTTTGCCGATTGGCCTTGTTGTAACGTGGCAGTCCCAGGACTGCTTCCATCAAGTTGGCCTGCAACCTGACATGTTTGGATATCATCACATTTTCCAGCACCGTCATCGATTGAAACAAACGAATGTTTTGAAATGTGCGGGCGATCCCCAAAGCCGTTATTTTATCAGATTTCATACCGGTAATATCTTGATCCTGAAAATATATCCTCCCGGAGGTTGGTTTGTAAACTCCGGTGATCATGTTAAAAACGGTCGTTTTGCCGGCTCCATTGGGGCCAATGAGACCAACGATGCTGCCCGTATTTACTTCTAGGGCTAATTCTGAAACAGCTCGAAGGCCGCCAAATTCCATGGTAATATTATCTGTCTTTAGAGTTAATGCACTCACGCGGCTTCACCCCGCTTTCTGGCTTTTAACCTGTCAAATTTCCTCAATACCCAGTCCCAATTAAATTCCTTGGTACCCATCAAGCCCTGGCGATAGAAGAGTATGACCACGAGTAGTAGCACTGAAAAGATAACCATGCGCATGCCTGATAAACCAGGAATGTTAAGCCCCAGAATACTTATGGGTTGTTCCACCACCCGCAATACTTCCATCATAATGGTAATGACCACTGCGGAAATCACAGAACCGGTCAGACTTCCCATGCCGCCCAAAACGACGATCAGCAGGATCTGGAAGGTAAACAGGAACCTGAACATGGTTGGGTCGATCGAAGTAATGAGAAACCCCATCAGAGCACCGGCTATACCGGCAAAAAAAGCACCGACGGTGAAAGAAATCAATTTATGTTTGAAAATACTGATGCCCATGGCTTCCGCTGCGATCTCATTGTCGCGGATGGCGCGGAATGCATAACCCCAGCTGCTGGTGTTTATTCGCTTCAGGATCAGCAGGGTCAGGATCGCTGCTCCCCAGTATACCCAGATACTGTTGATGGAGGGGATATTTTTGAGTCCCAGCGAACCATTGGTTATGGAAGTTGTATTGGTAACAATGATGCGGATGATTTCCGCAAAACCAAGCGTGGCGATG
>JAGFXV010000057.1 GCA_017861475.1 Bacillota bacterium
TGTAATCTTCCCAATGAACGATAAAAAAGCCTGCCTGCTCCAATTTTTTACATAACGCATCCAGGTCATGCAATCCCCTCATGCAGCTGTTGATCGAATAACTGCCAAGTTGGATTGACGCTTCAGGATTTTTGGCATAAACATCAGTTATAAAGAACCAGCCCTTCTCCTTCAAAACACCATATACCTGCTGTATCACGCTGTCCAGGCGATCCATCAGTGACAAGGTGCATTCAGCAAAGACCGCATCAAAGCATTCTTCAATAAAAGGTAGCTGCTCCCCTTTTCCCAGCAAGAAACTTGCAAACGGGTAACTTGCTTTAGCTTCCTCAATCAGTTTTTCGGAAGGATCAATTCCCACAGCTGCAATGCGGTACTTTTGATAAAGATAATTCACTGTGGCCCCTCGTCCACAGCCCAGATCAAGAACGGTATCTCCGGAGGAAAGGCGGCAATACTGAACGCCGGTATCGGTCAATTTGAAACCGCCCGGCCTCAGCGTATCTCCCATTACTTCCTGCACACAGCTGCTTTCGTATGCATTATGATTCTCCAACCATTTATCCCCCAGACTTTATCCGTCTCCGGCATTTACCCCCAAGCCGGGTTTCTGTCAATATTTCCTATTCCTTGTTAACTTCCATTCTGTGACTGTAAACGGATACGATTTGAATGGATCCTTCTTTTTCCAGGTAGCGCACCCAATAGGTCACATTGGCAATGCGATGATTGGCTAAATAACTTGAATCTTCGGGATTATAAAACCTTTCCCCGGTTTCCTGCGCATGTTTAATAACTTCTTCAATATCCTCCAAAAGAATATACCGTTCATCCATAATGTTCCATACTTCTTCCGGAATGATTAGATTCCCCATTTTAAATAACTCGCTTTCCGTTGGCTCTTCATGCCATAAATCTCTCAGTAATTTCTTTTTCAACTGTGCCCGGTTGGCATGTCTCTGTGAAAGATTAGGCATTTTTTTCTGCCCGATTTGATCCAAATTGTCTCCAAAAATCAGGTCAAGAATATGATAGGTTCTTTTCCCGCCCTCCACAAACAAATCTTTGCACATGGCGCAGTAAACCAAAAGATCTTCCTTGCTTTCGTTGATCCGATCCTGCACAAAGTCTTTGGCCTGGTCACGGTTGGCAAAGTAAACCAGTCCACCGTATCCGCAGCATTTTGTTTGTTCCTTGGCATATTTCAGTTCCTGTATTTCATAGCCAAGTTTTACCGTAATATTTCGCAGACTCTCGTGGATATTCTTATTATGCCTGGTAGAGCAGGCATCATGAACATTTAAAATATGACCCTTCCCTTTTCGAGCCGTTTCCGGCAGTCCATAACTATCAAAGATTTCCCATAAAGACATAAAAGGAATATCGGGAAGATATTTTTCAAAGATGCCGCAACAGCTTGAACAAGCCAGAACAAAAGTGGGTTTGCCCATGTCGACCCATACGTCTCTGATCCTTTGAATATTATCCTTCATCAAATCCTGTCTGCCACCCCAGTCAGCGGGGGCGCCGCAGCAGCCAAGCATGAGCCCGACGCCTTCTTTGATCCTGGACAGAAGGTATTTATATGCTTCTTCAACATACTCCGGATAGGATGCTGAAAGCTGGCATCCGGGGTAAAACAAATAATCCACCTTTTCCGTACCGGGCGGATCCCCTTTGAAAATGGACTGTGCATAATTGGAAAAGGTAATGCGCGGGTAGGTAAACAATTCTTTTTTTCTCATCTCGAGTTGATCTTCCGGAATCGGCGGAGGCGATTTCACCATAAAGAACTGACTGCTGTTGCTGAATTCCATATCCTTCAGCGCAAAATCATGGGCAGAAGGAGGCATTTTGCCCTTCTCGGTCATACTTTCCCTGGTCTCCTGTATGATATCCTTCATGCTGATGTCCACATGACATTGTTCATCGCACAACCCGCACATCGTACAGGAATTTATCATTTTATTGGCGTACCGTGTACCCATGAAGGTAGCTTCGTTATGAATGATCTGCCGGATATAATTTTTGGGATTCATAGTAAACTTCTGCATATGGCTGCAGGAATCAATACATTTTGTACATCTGCATTGAAAGCATCGTGCGGCTTCATTGACAGCCTCATCTTCACTGTATACGTCAGTGGTTTTTACAACTGGTGCTGCAGGTTCGATCCCATCCGTTTCATATTTAAGGGGTGTTTCACATGATCCTTCCCCTTCCCTGGCAACGGTCATGGAAATTCCCTTAACGTGTCTTTCTATAGAGGCTGCAGCCCTTTTGCCTGAACTGACCGATAAAATGATCGAGCCATTTTGGTACAAAAGTCTTCCGCCGGCAAAAAGAGATGAATGCTGTACCTGAAAAGTCTCGGGATTGATTTGCAGATTTTCATCCCATTCGCCCGTAGCAAGGTAAACCGCATTGTACTCGTTTATAATCTCTTTTAACTCTTTTGGGCCGATCGTCCTGTTAATTACTTCAATACCTAACTTGTCAATGATTTGAAGTTCTTCTTCTATAACATCCTTGTCAAGGATTGCACTTTCGTAATCCCACAATCTGCCGCCCAGTTTATCCGACTTTTCATAAATTGTGACCTTAAACCCTTTTCTGTCAAGTTCCAATGCAGCCGTGATCCCGCTTGGACCTCCTCCGATCACAGCAGCCTTGCCAGCCTTCTTGGCAACAGACAGTGCTTTTTTAGGAGGGGTGTACCCATGTTTTACTGCTGCTTTCTCAAGCTCGGAGATTCTTATCGCTCCGCCGGCAGCCTCTCTTACACATACGCTTTCACAGGGATGATCACAAATCATGCCGAGCACTCTTGCAAAAGGCATTCGTTTCTCCAATATTTTATAAGCCTTGTTAAAGTCGCCTTTTTCCATCTCTGCTACAAATGCTGCCACATCAACGTGAATAGGACACCATGCGCTACATGCTGCAGGTTCATCATAAATACATCTGTCACCCGTTATCAGAAGCTTTTCATTGTCCATTGACAAGTACCTCCAGGCTAAGATTTTAGCAAACAGAGCAAACAAGAGGACCGTCCCCTTGTTTGCTCTGTGTTTGGTTTGGATTCTAATTTTTAAAGATTTTTCAAGCCTTCCAGAACCTTTTCCGGATATGCCGGTAACTGCGTTATACGAACTCCGGTAGCATTGTATATGGCATTGATAATCGCTGCATGCGGAGCTGACAGAGGCATTTCTCCAGCACCTGCCTGACCATTATAGGCAAGTGGTCTGGGCGTCTCCTGGTGAATCAGAACGATATCGTCAGGAACATCTTTAATCTCCGGGATTCCACAGCCTATAAGGCTGGTATGCTTTTTCAGATCTTCAAAGTCTTCGCTAAGTGCAAGACCTATTCCCTGTACAAGACCACCGTAAAGCTGACCATCAACAACCAATCTGTTTATTATCGTACCGCAGTCGGATGCCAGGGTGAGTTTTTCGACTTTGGTTTTTCCTGTTGTGGTATCAACCGCAACTTCTGCCAGAAGCACACCATACATGTAGATCGGGAATGGATTTCCCTGTCCTGTTTCCACATCACATGCAGTGCATGGTGCAGTCCATTTTCCATCATATTTTGTCGGCTTCTTTTCATTAATCATTTCTTTGTATGATCTGAAAGTACCATCCGGTTTTCTTAGCGCATCCATGAGATTTCTGCAGGCATCTGTTGTAGCATTACCTGTCATAACGTTTGAACGGCTTCCACCTGCAGGTCCGCTGTTCGGTGTACATCTCATATCATTTAAAATAAGTTTAATTTGCTCAGGCTTTATTCCCAATGGCCGTAATGATTCATAGGCAATGGTCAGTGTTCCCATATCTGCGCCCTGGCCATGGTCTTCCCATGAATTCCCCACGGTAACTCCTTCTGGTGTTATCTCTGCCCATGCTTCCGAGGAATCTGCACCATCAAGTCCACAGCCATACTCAAGCAGTGATACGCCTACACCATATTTGATATCCCCGCCTTTTGCATTCTTGGCATCAGCATTCTTTTTGGCCTCCAGGTAAGCAGGTCTTAATTTGTCAATTAACCCCGGGAAAGCAATGACATCAGGTGCACAACCGGTTGGTGTGGTGTCGCCTTCTCTATATACGTTTTTATACCTTAACTCTAATGGATCAATTCCGATTTTTTCTGCCAGTTCATCCATCAATACCTCTGATGAGAACAAGCTCTGCGGTGAACCATAACCTCTGAAAGCTGAACCCCATGCATGGTTTGTAGCAACTGTTCTGCCTTCACCTCTGATATTGGGAATATTGTAACCAGCGCCGATGAACTGGTGACCTCTCATGGTAACAAGGTCGCCAAACTCCATGTACGGGCCATGGTCACACGACCAGTCTGATTCCATGGCAACAAGTTTTCCATCCTTATTAGCACCCATCTTGAGATTGATAAAGAATGGTGATCTTTTTCCTGTATAAGTGATCTGCTGATACATGCTGAATTCGAGGTATACAGGTCTCTTTGTAACAAGTGCAGCAACACCCAGCAGACCTTCCATGGTCGGACTGAATTTATATCCAAATGTTCCTCCTGCATTATTCTGTACAATGAATAATTTTTCCAAAGGAACTCCAATACCTTCTGCAACCATCAAGGCATGCAGATGGATACCAATACTCTTTGAATGAACAATTAAATTTTCTTTTTCATCAAGGTAGGCAAACCCTACATCCGGCTCAATAGGAAGGTGTGGCTGTCTGCCAACATAAAAATCATCCTCAACCACATATGCCAGGTTTTTCATTAAAGGTGCGGTTTCCTTGCCTTTGACTGTCTTGGTTTCAAAATATATATTGGGAGTACCGGGATGAATTTCAATGGCATCTTCAGCCATCGCTGCAGGTGCACTCATATATGCCGGCAGTTCTTCCAATTCAACCTTGACTTTTGCGGCTGCCTGCTCTGCCTGGTAAGGAGTATCTGCAAGAACCATGGCAATGGCATCACCAAACTGGAATACCTTGGTGTCATTAAGAATTGGTCTTTCTTTACCGTCTCCTTTGTTCTGCGGAAATGCCAAACCATTGATTCTGTTTGTTCCGGGAACGTCCTTATAGGTTAAAACCTTGAATACGCCCGGCATTTTCTCGGCTTCTTTCGTATCTATGGAAAGAATATTGGCATGAGATACGGTCGCTTGTACAAGTTTGATATGCAGCGTATTTTTAGGAAGTTCTTTTATCTGCAGATCTGCACCGTAATCCCAGGTTCCGGTAACTTTTGCTTCAGCGGATGGGCGGATTGCTTTTGTCCCAATCATACTGTCGCCATCCTTCAGTTTAACCCACAGATCTTCTTTTTGAATCTCACCTCTCATTAGCCGGGCAGCATCCATAACTGCATCCACCAATGGTTTGTATCCTGTACATCTGCAGAGATTTCTGTTTTTCTGGAACCAATCTCTTACATCTTCTCTGGTTGGGTCCGGGTTGTGGTCCAATAAAGATTTGGCAGATACAATGAATCCTGGAGTACAGAAACCGCACTGCGCTGCTCCGTGAACCATCCAGGCAAGCTGAAGCGGGTGCAGGTTATCTTTTGTGCCTACGCCTTCGATCGTAATGATCTGTGCACCATCGGGGATTCTTTCCATTGAGTAAAGGCAAGATCTTACCGGCATACCATCCCATATAACCGTGCATGCACCGCATTCTCCCAATCCGCCGCAACCAAGCTTGGTTCCTGTGAGCAAGAGTTGTTTTCTTAATACATTTGCCAGGGTTTCTTGGGGGTCTGCCTTGATATTCTTTTTAACTCCGTTAATAAACAAGGTTTTATTAATCAAAGTGATCATCTCCTTTTTTTTAACACTATTTAATATTGCCTGCTTGAACCGAATCTATTGAATTTCCTCAAATAATTCTTTAAATTTTGAGGCCAGTACCTTTTTCTTGCTAATATTGGATACAGTACCATCAATGTACTCTAATGTTCTTGTGGGACAGTATTTTGCGCATAATGGGTTTGCGTCGCACAGATCACATTTCATTATTTTCTTTTCTGCATTGCTGTAATGAATATTTCCCATAGAGCAGGCGACCATACACATTTTGCAGCCAATACATTTTTTCTGATCTACTACAACCGCCCCGATCTGGTCCCTGTAGATAGCCTCAACAGGACATACCTTCATACACGCAGCGTCTTCACACTGCACACACATGATAGGCACTGAAATCTCCACTTCTTCAAAATGAATTACATTAACTGCATCATTCGGGCAAACTGCCTCACAGGTCTTGCAATTGTTGCATAGCTTGGGGGAAATCATTAAGATTTTGCTCATAATATTCCCTGGTTACCGCACTTGCGATACCAGTTGCACCTCCTTAAATTTGATTCGTTATACTTTGTTGTTGGCAAAACTACTTTCAGTAACTTTTAAGAGCAATATTCGTGCCAACATCTTTTCTCGCTGGAAACACGGAAGTATCCGAATATATTTATTATTTTTATAAATCGTTCCGTTCTGGAGCAGTAATTTGTGTTGCATATTAGAACACTGTTCTTTTTCGGAACAATTAATGTTTTAAATGACTTCTAAATTTCTCTGGTTATTCGTGGTAGTCTTCTATCAAAGCTTTCATAATACCGCCGCAGACCATACCTTCGTCTTCGGCAACCTGACCTGTCATATCAATATCATGGATTTTTGCACCGCCGCTTCCTATCATCTGCCGGGCAATATTAATTACTTCTCCTTCTGAACATCCGCCGCCTATACTTCCCATAATCTTTCCATACGGCCATACAAGCATTTTAGCTCCTGCTTTTCTTGGCACTGAACCTTTTGTTGAGATAATTGTAATAAGTGCTTTGGGTTCCTTGGACTCAACACACATTTCTTCCAGTACCGGCCTGTCAAATTCAGGCCAATTTACCTTAACAGCAGCCTTGTCATGGGTTGAAACGCTGGCCAGCCTTCTATAACTAATGACCTGCGCTATGATGGATATGGCAATTTCTTCAGGTGTAATTGCTCCAATATTAAGACCGATGGGAGCATTGACCTTGTCCAGGAGTTCCAACGGGTAGCCTTCCTGCAAAAGCTGTTCTTTAACTCCTTTTACGCGCCTTCTCGAACCAATCATTCCGGTATATGCGGTTTTATAATTCAGCACCTGTTTCAGACAATCCAAATCGTGCCGGTGTCCTCTGGTTACAATCACTACGAAAGAGGACTCATTCAGATCAAGCCGCGAGAAGCAATTGCTGAAGCTCTCACAAATTACCTTTTCAGCATCGGGGAATCTTTCCTGGTTGGCAAACATAGGCCTGTCATCAACAACCGTAACTAAAAATCCGACTTTGGAGCCAAATTCAGCCAAAGGCTTGGCAATGTGCCCGCCGCCCAAAATAACAAGACGGGCTTCCGGGAAATATGGTTCAATCAAGATATTCGTACCGTTCTCATCCTGAAAATACTGCAGGTCTCCTGTCTCCAGAGCAAATTGCGCATTGCGGATAATGTCTTCATCCAATGATTTTGGATCGGAAATATGCAACTGTTCTTCGGTAAGAATAAATTTCTTTTGCAGACCATCTCCTTTACTGTCACCATCATTCATCAATGTAATCACAGCAACTTTTTTCCCTTTGTTCAGTTCACTTTTCAAACTCCTGTAAATATCTGAACTCATCTTATTAACCCCTTTTTCATTTACGCCGGCATGGCCAACAATAAGAATATTCCCCGCAGTATTTGCAACGATGTTTTCAAAAGCCGGCATGACTCGTTTTTGCAGGTGTTCAAAACTTTCTCCCCCGGGTGGTATAAAGCTATCAAGATTGGCACCTCTTTTGGCATACATTTCGGGGAAGCGTTCTTTGATAAAATCGATGGTCTGGTTTTCCCATTCCCCCATATTGATTTCCTTCAGTTCATTTAGTACGACTGTGTCAGTATTGCTGCCTTGAAGCAAAATCCCGGTCGTTTGCAAACACCTTGTTAACGGACTGGTAAAAGCCTTTTCAAGCTCCATCCCCGAAAAAAACTCCCTGAGTCTTTGGGCTTGTCCAATTCCGGCATTGCTTAACGGTATATCGATTATCCCTATATAACGTTTTTCTTTTCCATAATCAATCTGGCCGTGTCTTACCAGGAATATTTTTCTATCCATAAATAAAACCTCTGCCCGTGGCACCTTCAATTTTTTTCATTATTTTATAAACGGCATCCCTTCTGTTTTCTATCTTCTTTAATGCTTCAGGGTTGTCATTATATTTACCCACGGACTGCCCGAATCTTTGCTCGATTGGTATTACCTTATCTTCGCTAACCAGTTTATCTGCCAGATATAAGATTTCACCTTCTGTGAGCCTTGCGTGTTCATCTACTTCAATATCC
>JAGFXV010000387.1 GCA_017861475.1 Bacillota bacterium
AAAAAGAACGAAGAAGAATCAGAACGACTGGAGAAACTAAAAAAATTTGAAAATATGGCTTACAATGACGGCTTTCAGATGATCGCGGGTACCGATGAGGTGGGACGGGGCCCGCTGGCTGGCCCGGTAGCGGCCGCAGCGGTGATTTTGCCGCAGGATTTTTATCTGGAAGGCGTAAATGATTCCAAAGCCCTGAGTGATAAAAAAAGGCGGGAGCTGGTTAACCAGATCAAACAGGGGGCGGTCAGTTGGGCGGTGGCGTTGCTTTCCCCACAATTCATCGACCGGGAAAATATCCTTAATGCCAGTCGTGAAGCAATGCGGCTGGCCGTTCAAGCCCTGCGTCCGGCGCCCGACTTTTTACTGGTCGACGCGATCAAAATCCCTGATCTGCAGATCAGACAATTGCCGATCATCAAGGGTGACAGCCTGAGTATTTCCATTGCCTGTGCCTCCATTATTGCCAAGGTAGAGAGAGATGAGGCCATGCAGTCTTATGACCTTATGTATCCCCAGTACGGACTGGGCAGACATAAAGGCTATGCTACCCGTGAGCATTTGCTGGCGCTGCAGGAGTTTGGGCCGAGTCCTATCCATCGCCGCAGCTTCGAGCCGGTCAAGTCCATGCTGAAAGACAGCACCGGGGAACAGATCACTTTATTCTGATGGGGGGCAGGTGCTGTGAAAATAGCCCTGGGACGACAAGGAGAAGAAATTGCCGCCAATTATCTGCAGAAGCAGGGCTATGAAATACTGGCGCGCAATTTCCGCTGCCGCTATGGGGAATTGGATATCATCTGCAAAAAGAATGCGGTTCTCGTTTTTGTGGAAGTCAAAACCCGCCGCAGCGACTTGTTCGGGTCTCCCGAAGAAGCCATTACCAGAACCAAAATCGAGCATATCAAAAAGGTTGCGCTTTCCTATCTGGCGGAGAACCGGACATCCTGCCGGGAGACCCGCTTTGATGTCGTAACCATTATGATGAAAGCTGAGCGGCCGGATATCAACCACATTGAAGCTGCTTTTTGAAATCGTAAGGCGAAATAAATAATGATTACAGGTGCTGGCAGATAATATATAATAGCAAACATGGATTTAAGCAATGGATGGGGATAATATATTTATTCTATAAATAAATTTGGAGGTCAGGTATGCTGATTTACGGCAAAGACATCCGGGCGGAATTAAAGGAACAACTGATCCGGCGCATCAATGCAAAATCAATGGCAATGGCGGTTGTTCAGGTGGGAGAACAGCCTGATTCCGAAGCATACATTAATGGAATTAAAAAATTTGGCAGCGAATTAGGCGTAGAAGTTTCTGTAATCAAATTCCCGGATCATATTGCCGAGAAGCTTTTGCTGGAGGAAATCGAACGGCTGAACCAGGATGCCAGATATACCGGGATCATGCTGCAAAAACCCTTCCCAAAGCATATACGGGACGAGGTAGTAGTCAATGCCATGGATCCCCGCAAAGATGTGGAGGGAATCCATAATTTTAATCTGGGCAAGATCATCAACCGGGAAAAGGGCATAAGACCAGCGACTCCCAAAGCAGTGATCAGAATGCTGCAGGGAAACAACGTCAGCCTGGATGGAGCCCGGGTCACCATCGTAGGCCGCAGCAGCATACTGGGAAGCCCGCTGTCCCTTATGATGACAGCTGAAAATGCCACGATCACCCTTTGCCACACTCATACCCGCAATTTGGTTGATGAGATCAAAAGAGCTGATATCGTGGTAGCTGCCATGGGACAGTTGAATTTCATCAAGGCGGAAATGATCAGGGAAGAAACGATAATCATCGATGCCGGGATCAATTTTGATGAAGCGGGCAACATGTTTGGGGATGTTGATGAGCAGGCCAAAAACAAAGCCCGTCTGGCCAGTGCGGTGCCTGGCGGAGTGGGCCTGATCACGGTAGCGGAATTATTTGATAATCTGTGCCAGCTACAGGAAATATAATTAGGGATATCGCTACATCTGAAACTTGGAAAAATTAGTCCGGAATTTTAATTCCGGACTAATTTAATGTAAACGGTTAATACAGGGGCAGCCAGCATACATTCGGACTTTCCTTGCGTTCCTGCATGCGCTGCCGTCCCGCTTCAAATTCCATTTTCTCTGCTTGATTGATCAATTGTAAGGGGGGAATTGCTTTTGGGGTCATGGTCTTTTCATCCAATGCGACAAATATAAAATAGGCGGTCATACAACATTGCCGGGTGCCAGCCAACAGATCCTCAGCCTCAATACTAACAGCAATTTCCATCGAACGGTTGGATACGTATGTGAGATTGGCGCTGCAGATGGTAAGATTGCCCATAAAAACCGGGGCATGAAAGGTAATGTTATCGATGCCGGCTGTAACGACAATGGCACGGGAGTGTTTGGTGGCACAAGCTCCGGCAGTATTATCCATCATTTTTAACAGCTCTCCTCCGTGAGCCGTTCCGGCCGGGTTGGTCTGGGCGGGCAAAATGATCTGACTCAGGCTTACTGCCGATTCAGCGATTGTTTTAAATTCAGGTTCCATCAATGTAACACCTCCAATATGATTCATTTTATACCAGTAAATGGATTGCGGCAAATGGAAACGATATTACCAGAAAAAGTTATTCTAAAATTAATTACTTTACTTTTTTTATACGAGTATTATAATTATGCTGTTATTTAATGATTATTATTTTTCTGCCTGAATGTTGCTTGGAATGGTCATTTCCTGTATTGGTGAAAATAATTTTATACCGGTCAAATTTTATCGCAAAGGACGTCAGAAAATTGTTTA
>JAGFXV010000388.1 GCA_017861475.1 Bacillota bacterium
TGGAGCTGTACAACTTGTAACCCCCACTGATGTTTTTGACCTTAAATCCGTGTTGCTGCAGGATGCGGTTGGCGATATAACTGCGCAAACTGACCTGGCAGTAGGCAATGATTTCTTTATCCTGAGGCAGTTTGTCCAGATTTTCCCGCAGATCATCCAATGGTATATGATGGGCCCCCGGGACCATGCCTCTTTCGACTTCCGGCTTGGTGCGGACATCCAGCAGGTAAGCACCATTCTTGACCAGGTCCTCGACGTCCTGCCAATAGGCGACTTCAACATCTCCCCGGACCATGTTGCCGGCCACATAGGCAGCCATGTTGACCGGGTCTTTGGCTGAAGAGAAAGGCGGCGCATACGCCAGTTCCAGTTCCTGCAGATCAAATACGGTCAGACCTGCATGGATGGCGGTGGCCAGAACATCGATGCGTTTATCCACCCCATCATAACCTACGATCTGCGCACCTAAAACTTTACCGTCTTTTGGTGCAAACAACAATTTAAGCGTCATTTGCGTAGCCCCCGGGTAATAAGTGGCATGGGAGTTGGGATGGATATGGCAGACCATGTAATCCCAGCCCATGCGCTGCAGATGTTTTTCATTCTTGCCGGTCATGGCAATGGTCAGATTTTTAAATTTAACAATACCGGTACCCTGACTGCCAGGATACTTCAGCTCACGGCCGGCGATGTTGTTGGCGATGATCCAGCCCTGCCGGTTGGCTGGCCCGGCCAGGGGAACCAGGGCATCCTGCCCGCTTTGATAATCCCTGATCTGGACTGCGTCACCGGCAGCATAAATATAGGGGTCGGAAGTACGCATATATTCATCCACCATTATACCCCCGGTCGATCCCAGCGCGAGCCCGGCCTGTTCAGCCAGCCAAACTTCAGGTCTGACGCCGATGCCCAGAATGACCATGTCAGTATCGATTTTTTTACCGCTGGTCAGGACGACCTGCACAACATTGTCTTCGCCTTCCAGCGACAGCGGGCGGTCATTCAAGATCAGATCGATCCCCAGAAAAGAAATATAGTTATGCACGATGGCGGCCATTTCAGGATCGAGTGCATTCATTACCTGCGGTCCGGCTTCCACGATGGTTATGTCAATTTCCCGATGATCGAGCATCTCCGCCATTTCCAGACCGATAAATCCTCCGCCGACTACCACTGCTTTTTCAACATCCTTGACTTCTATATAATGACGGATGAAGTCACTGTCAGGAATATTTCTAACGGTAAAAACATTGCGTTTGTCTACGCCCGGAAAATCTGGCACGATCGGTTTGGCACCGGGGCTTAACACCAGATAATCATAAGTTTCCCGGTAAACCGTCTCGTTGCGCAGATTCCGAACTTCAATGGCTTTTTCCGCAGGAATGATGCGCTGTACCTCCTGACGCGTACGTATGTCCAGATCAAAACGCTGGGACATTCCCTGCGGGGTTTGCACCAACAGATTGTCGCGGTTTTGGATCACATCACCAACATAATAGGGAAGCCCGCAGTTGGCAAAGGAAATATCTTCTCCTCGCTCGATCATGATGATCTCAGCTGTTTCATCCAGTCTTCTCAATCTGGCTGCAGTGGTAGCGCCGGCCGCTACGCCGCCTACAATAATAACTTTTTTACTCATTTGCAAAACACCTGCCTTTTTTGAATTCGAAATATAAAATATTGCGAAATAAAACTCATTTGATTATTTCGATTATATACCACTGGGGGGTATACAGCAATGGTTTATTTTCATTTTTTTCCTGATGCGGTTCATTTACAATGGCCTATGTGGTTAATATTCCTCGATGAGGGAGGAAAATATGCCATAATTCTCGAAAGAAAAGTTAAACGGGATGTGCAAACCGGAATACTGAAGCCAGCTAACAATCATCGAACAGGAGAGAAACGAATGGAAAACTATGAATCAATAGAGTCCATGGCGGAAGGTTTTGAGAACCTGCCCTACCACAAGTTTATTGGTTTGAAATTTCTAGAAGCGGGGGAAAGTTATGCTGAATTGATGTTGCCGGTAAAAAAAGAAACCATAAACGGCAACGGCGTTTTGCATGGGGGAATGTATTATACTCTCTGTGATTTGGCAGCTTCCGCTGTACTGGAGGCCAATAGTCCTGAGGGACATTTTTATGCAACCCATGATATAAATGTTTCCGTCCTGGCTTCGGTCAGTTCAGGTACGGTCAAAGCCAGAGCGGAGCTAATAAAATCAGGAAAAAGACTGGCTTTTGTTGAAGTCAGGGTTTACAACGACAAGGAAGAACTGCTGGCAGTTGGCCGTCTGACCAAAACTCTGCTGGTCCGAAAAGCAAAGTAAAAAGCGGAAAGATTCTTAAATAGAGGAGTGAAAGGTTTTAATGAATAAGGACGATAAACTTGCTGTTATTATGGAAAAAAACAAAGATGTGCCATTCTACAATTTTATCGGCATGGAGTTCGGGGATGCCGGGGAAAACTATGCTGAAGTAATGCTGGAGGTTAAAAAAGAAACCATGAATGTCCACGGTGTATTACTTGGAGTCATGTACTATGCCCTCTGCGATGTTTCTACCTCTGTAGCGGTTGAATATGGCCTGCCGGAAGGTTTTTATTATGTGACCAATGACATAAATGTCTCCGTGTTATCTTCGGTTAGCTCCGGTAAAGTAAAGGCCCGGGCTGAAGTGTTGAAGTCCGGCAAAAGGCTGGCTTTCGTAGAGTCGCGGATCTATAATGACAAGGATGAACTGCTGGCGGTCGGGCGTGTGACCAAGACGCGGCTGGCTAAACCAAAGCACCGACCCGCTGGCGGTATTTGTCAGAGAACTGGCTATGTGGAGCGTGCCGATGTTCTTTATTGTTCAGGGCCATTTCATGCAGATGGGACTACAGAAGGGTTGGCTGACCTCTTCCTGGGATAAGATCAAGAAAAGTTACATACCTTACCTGTACTGGGCCGTGGCTTACGGAGTATTTTATTACATAACCATCGGCAAGACGTTCTCCGTAATGGATCTTATTCTGGGCAAAACTTCCCTGCACCTTTACTACATGTTTTACTATATTATCTTTGCGGTTTTTATGCCGCTGCTGTATTTCCTGCCCAAGATATGGCGGGTGATCATTCTCTGGCTGATGATCTTTGTCAATATCTACTGGTGTTTGATGCTGGAGCTGAGCCGTATGTATCATTTCCACTGGATCAGCTATTCAGGTCCGGTGCCCATGAAATGGTGGGGATTTATCGCCATCGGCATGCTGGTGGCTGAGTATCCGCAAATCAAGGAATATATATGTAAACATACCCGGGCTTTTTTGCTTGGAGGACTGGCATTGGCTGCAGTTGGCATGGCTATACCCTATGCCAATCATACGCTGGGTTATCTGTTCAACAAAGTAGAGATTTTCCCGCTTTCCATTGGACTGGTTCTGGCGCTGGGTATTTATTACAGCCGCGACGATGCTTTCGGCAAGGATACCCTGGCCTATATCGGGGAAAGAACTTTTGGCATCTATCTGGCCCATTTCTTCATGGTGGATTATCTGCGCCAGACCCTGCTGCCGGGTGACAGAACGCTGGTCGTTATTATTATTTTGGTTATCTGTATCATGGTGAAAGACAACAAGGATCGTCTCAAAGCAGCCTGGGCTGCAAAAC
>JAGFXV010000058.1 GCA_017861475.1 Bacillota bacterium
CCGCGCAAAGGATTTGGCAATAACCGCGCTTATATCCGCATTAATAATTGCCAGCGGTGCCTGTTCACGGGAAGAACCACAGCCAAAATTGCTGCCGGCAACGATAAAATCACCCTTGTCAATTTTGTTGTAAAATTCCGGGTCCAGATCTTCCATAACATGTTTGGCCAATTCCCTCATATCAAGAGTTTTAAATTTATGCCGGCCGGAAATTATATAATCTGTATTAACGTCATTGCCAAACTTGTGTACCTTGCCAAGTAAATTCATGTCAAAGCCTCCTAGCTGTTAAATTCACGGGGATCGCTGATCTTGCCGTATAAAACCGAAGCTGCTACCGTTGCCGGCGATGCCAGATATATGAATGCTTTATTGTTGCCCATTCTGCCCTTGAAGTTCCGGTTGGCAGTAGAAATTACATTTTCTCCATCAGACGGGACCCCATTGTGGGTGCCCACACACGGTCCGCAGCCCGGGGTTACCACTGCCGCACCGGCTTCAATAAATATTTCTATAAGACCTTCCCGCATGGCCTGCAACATTACCTGACGGGATGATGGTGCTATGATCAACCGGGTGCCGCGGGCCAATTTTCTGCCCCGGAGAATTTCTGCGGCGATACGGAAATCTTCAATACGCCCATTGGTACAGGTCCCGATCATCCCCTGCTGAATGGGAATGTCCAAAACTTCACTTATGGGTGATACATTATCCACGGTATGCGGTTTGGCTACCTGCGGTTCAAGTTTGGAAACGTCATATTTTTTTATCCTGGCATAGATCGCGTCATCATCAGCCTTGACTGTTTCAAAAGGTTTGTTGCTGTGAGCCTTGACCCAGGCCACCGTCTTTTCATCTGCTTCCATCAAGCCGCATTTGGCACCCATTTCAATGGCCATGTTGCTGATGGTGAATCTGGCTTCAACCGATAATGCATCGATTGCTTCACCGACATATTCTGCCGCCATGTAAGTGGCGCCGTCAGCAGTCACATCTCCAATCAAATATAGAATCAGATCCTTGGAATAAACCCCGGCAGGGAGCTTTCCGTTCATGACAAATTTAAAGGTTTCCGGAACTTTGAACCAGAGTTTGCCGGAACTTAATCCCGCCGCCAGATCGGTTGACCCCACTCCGGTGGAGAAAACGTTTATAGCACCATAGGTACAGGTGTGCGAATCAGCTCCAATGACCAGATTGCCGGGCACGACATGACCCTGTTCAGGTACCAGTTGGTGGCATACTCCATCACCAATGTCATAGAAATTGATTAGCTGTTCATTGGCAAATACTCTCATCTGGTGGTGCAGAGCTGATACCCCTTCCAGCGGACTGGGAGCACTATGGTCGATCACCATGGCGATTTTGGACGGATCAAAAACCTTGGCGGAATTCATTTCTTCAAAAGCTCTGATCGCCAGACCGGAAGTACCATCCTGACCCATTACAAAATCCAGATCGGCAACCACTATATCATTGGCCTTTGCATCCTGACCGCTTTTCAGAGACAGTATCTTTTCGGCAATCGTTTTACCCACTATTTATTCCTCTCTCTCATTATTTCTTCATAAATATAAACAACTTCTTTATCAAAGAGCGACCTCTTCTTATCAATTGACATTTGCCGCACCCGGGCCAGAATCTCTTTGGCATCTTGTTCCGAAAGATTAATCAGGTATTCTTTAAACTTTGACTTAATTGCTGCAGTACCGGAATGTTTTCCAATGATGATCTGCCGTTCCAGTCCAACTTCCTCGGGTTTAAATACTTCGTATGTCAGAGGGTTTTTTAAAACCCCGTCGCCATGAATACCGGACTCATGCGCAAAAATATTGGATCCTACAATCGGTTTGCTGACCGGCAGCTCGCGTCCCGAAGCATTGGCAACATACTGCGCAACCTCACGGAAAATCATGGTGTTGTAATTAACATCAACATTCATTAAATGCTTCAGTCCCATGATTACTTCCTGCAAGCATGAATTACCGGCTCTTTCTCCCAAACCGTTGATCGTTACTCCCACATGATTGGCGCCGCCGTAAACTCCTGAGAGAGAATTGGCTGTTGCCATGCCGAAATCATTATGAGTATGCATTTCTATATCAAGTCCCACCGCATCATGCAAGGTTTTTATATACCGGAATGTTGTCAGCGGATTAAGCGTACCGACCGTGTCACAGAAGCGCAGACGATTCGCGCCTGCATGCTTGGCAATCAGCGCAAATTCCGTCAGGTAGTCAAGATCGGAACGGGAAGCATCCTCCGCGTTGACGGAAACATACAAATTATTGTCTTTGGCAAACTTGACCGCATCGGACATCCTATGCAGTACATCCTCACGTGTAGTCTGCAGTTTATGCTGGATATGAATATCGGAAGTCGATATGGATATGGCTACTGCATCCACACCGCATTCCAGCGATTCCTTAATGTCAGAGATCACTGCCCGGTTCCAGGCCATAATGCTGGATTTTAATCCCATATGGGCGATTTCAGTAATGCACTTTTTCTCATCACCGCCCATTACCGGAATACCGGCTTCAATCTGATCTATACCGATTTCATCAAGGTATTGGGCAATTCTTATTTTTTCTTCATTGGAAAATACGACTCCGGCAGTTTGTTCCCCATCCCGCAGCGTTGTATCAACAATATATACCTTTGCGTCGCTTTCCAGGAACCAGTCCTTGTTAGCCAATGTCCATGTCATATTATCACTCCCTGTTCAAACGTTCTTTAAGTAAATTGTTTACCATCTCCGGATTTGCCTGTCCTTTGGTGGCTTTCATGATCTGACCGATAAAAAATCCGAAGGCTTTTTCCTTGCCATTCTTGTAATCCTGTAATACTTTGGGATTGTTATTGATAATTTCATCAATCAAAGGCAGCAATGAATTGGCATCTGATATTTGCACCAGACCCTTTTCCTTAATAATCGTCTGGGGATCCAGACCGCTGACAAACATTTCTTCGAAAACGGTCTTGGCCATTTTTCCGCTGATCGTACCATCCGCCATCAATCGCAGCATCTCAGCCAGCAGGGCCGGTTTGACTTTGGCATCCTGTATTTCCATGCCATTTTGATTCAGAAGCCGGGTCAAGTCACCCATCATCCAGTTTGATACCGCTTTGGCATCCGCATATAAAGCTAATGTTTCATCGAAAAATTTCAAGTTTTGCGGGCTTTGGGTAATCAAATCGGCATCATACTGCGACAAGCCATATTGATCCATCAGCCTTTGACCGGCTTGAACAGGCATTTCGGGCATACTCTTTCTGACAGTATCGACCCAATCCCGATCGATACGCAGAGGCGGTAGATCCGGTTCAGGAAAATAGCGATAGTCATGCGCTTCTTCTTTGGAGCGCATGGATCTGGTAACGCCTTTGCCTTCGTCCCAGGTTCTGGTCTCCTGTACGATAACTTCTCCGTCTTCAAGAGCTTCCATCTGCCTTTTGGCTTCATATTCGATCGCTCTCTCCAAGGCGCGGAAAGAATTCAGGTTTTTTATCTCCGTGCGGGTGCCCAGTTTCTGCTCTCCCCAGGGACGAACGGAAACATTGGCGTCACACCGCAGGGAACCTTCTTCCATTTTGCAATCCGAAACATCTGCAAACAACAAAATCGAACGAAGTTTTTCCATATAAGCCCGTGCTTGTTGGGCACTGCGCATATCAGGCTCCGATACGATCTCCAGCAGAGGTACACCGGAACGGTTAAGATCAACCAGCGAAAAGGGAGTGGTCGTAATATCGCCCTGATGAACCAGTTTGCCGGCATCTTCCTCCAGATGTGCTCTGGTAATCCCGACGCGGGTTCTCTCTCCTTCAACATCAATATCCAAATATCCGCCTTTGCAAATCGGCAGATCATACTGCGATATCTGATAGGCCTTGGGCAGATCCGGATAAAAATAATTCTTGCGGTCAAATTTGCAGAATTCTGCAATTTCACTATTCAGTGCCAGTCCGGTTTTAATCGCGCAGTCCACCGCTTTTTCATTCAATACCGGCAGCATGCCGGGAAAGCCGGAACAAACAGGGCAAACCTGGGTATTGGGCTCGGCACCGAATGCTGTTGAGCAAGCGCAGAATATTTTGCTTTTGGTTTTCAGTTCGGCATGGACTTCCAAACCGATTACAACTTCATAATCTTTACTCAATTATTTCACCTCCAGAGCAGGCCTAAAGGTATGGAAATCAGTGTTCTGTTCAAAGGCAAAAGCAGCTTTGAAAAGAGTGCTTTCACCAAAAGCCGGACCAACGAGCTGCATTCCGACGGGCATTCCCTCGTGGAACCCGCAGGGGATCGACATGGCAGGCAGTCCGGCCATGTTTATGGGCACGGTCAAAATATCATTCATATATAGCGTCAGCGGATCACCAATCTGTTCCCCAATTTTGAAGGCAACTGTTGGGGCAGTCGGAGATACGATCAGGTCAAACTTGGCAAATACTTTGGAGAAGTCGTCCGCAATCAAGCGTCTGACTTTCAAAGCTTTCAGATAATAAGCATCGTAATAACCGGAACTCAAAGCGTAACTGCCCAGCATGATACGCCGTTTGACTTCTTCGCCAAAACCTTCGGCCCGGGATCTGGAAAACATGTCGATCACATTGGCGGCTTCAAAATCACGCAGCCCATAACGGACACCGTCATAACGGGCCAGGTTCGCGCTGGCTTCGGCCGTGGCTACTAGATAATATGCCGGCAGTGCATATTCGCTATGGGGCAGGGATACCTCATCAACAATTGCACCCATTTCTTCATATTTAATAAGCGCTTTTTTTATGGCTTCCTGAACCTGGCTGTCAATTCCGGGTTGGAAATACTCACGCGGATATGCAATCTTCATTCCTTTAACATTGCCGTCCAGACTGGCTGAATAATCAGGTACAGGCAGATCCACACTGGTTGAATCGAGCGGATCCTTGCCGGATATGATATTCATCACCAGTGCGCAGTCTCGGACATCCTTGGCAAATGTCCCCACTTGATCCAAAGATGATGCATAAGCAATCACGCCCCAGCGGGATACTCTACCGTAAGTAGGCTTTAAGCCCACTACGCCGCAGAAGGAAGCAGGCTGGCGGATCGATCCGCCCGTATCAGTTCCCAATGCAAATGGAACTTCGTCGGCAGCGACAGCCGCCGCGGAACCCCCTGATGATCCGCCCGGTACCCGGGTGAAATCCCAGGGATTGCAGGTCGAGAAAAAAGCTGATTGTTCAGTGGAAGAACCCATGGCAAATTCATCCATATTAAGCTTGCCGGCTAGTATGCCTTTATCTGCAAACAATTTGCCGGCTGCGGTAGAATCATAAGTGGGTACAAAATTTTCCAGGATGCGGGATGCGCAGGTTGTTTTCACTCCGCGCGTACAAAAAATATCTTTTAACCCCAGCGGGATTCCTGCTATCCTGCCATATTCGCCCTGGTTGTCGATCTCCCGTGCTTTCGCCAAAGCCTCTTCCTCGGTCAGGGTAATAAACGCCCGGACTTGTTTATCCACGGCATGAATGCGGGAAAATATGGCCTGGGTTATTTCCAGGGCTGAGGTTTCCTTGCGGCTAAGCAATTCCTGTAATTCATGAATGGTAAGCTGATGTAATTCCAAGTTGACGTCCTCCCATTGCAAATGCTCTACATGATTTTCGGTACTTTGTATTGGCCTTCTTCGACCAGCGGAGCATTGGCCAGTATTTCCTCCCGGGGTGTTCCGGGCCGGATTTCGTCCGCACGGAAAACATTATATACCGGCAGAATATGTGCCAGCGGTTCAACCCCATCGGTTGGCAATTCATTTAGTTTTTCCACATATTCAAGGATGGAACTCAATTGTTCGGCAAAGATCTGTTTTTCATCTTCATTTAATTGCAGTCTGGCCAGTTGGGCCACATATTCTACTTCTTTTATGGTTAGCGCCATCATGCCGCCTCCTTTGCAATAAAACAATTACCCATTATTATACCAAAAAGCGCATTATACAAAAAATAATAATTTTGGCAACAACCTGTTATTTATAGATAATATAAAAACCATGAGTTTTTTAAAGCGGCAACAGTTTGGCCAGATACATGAATAATGGAACGAAGAAAATTCCCGGCAAAAGATTGGCGACCCGGATGCGGGTTATTCCCAACGTATTAAGACCGATGCCGGCGATCAGAACACCACCCAGAGCAGTAATATTATTTAACATCGGATCGGTTATTAATGGCTGGATAAAAGAAGCACCGAGGGAAATCGCTCCCTGATAAATAAAAACGGGAAGCGCGGAAAACAATACTCCCACCCCCATGCTGGCGGCAAATATGATGGAAAAAATACCATCCAGCATGGACTTGACAATCAATATCTGAGGATTGTGAGTCAGACCATCCTCAAGAGATCCTACGACAGCCATTGCCCCAACACAGAAGACCATGGTAGCTGTAACAAAACCTTTCACAAACTGCTCATTGCTGCCGCCGGTCATGCTTTGCAGTTTTACCCCCAACTTCTCCAAATGAGCTTCCCACTGCTGCCATTCTCCCATGATCGCACCGAAAGCCAGGCTTAAACCTACAATTGCCAGACTCTCAGCTTTAAAACCGTATTGCAGGCCGATCACAAGAATAAGAATACCTAATCCATCCTGCATGGTACGGGTCATATTATCAGGTATCCCTTTCCGCAGAAACAAACCAAGCAAGCCAGCCCCCACAATCGCAGAGGCATTTATTATGGTCCCGGTCATAAAAACAACTCCCGCTATTTTTCAGATAAGGAAACCAGGCTTACGCCGTATCCTTAAAAGCTACCAACGAGAGTATCAGTAGTAGCCGAAGGCTGGCCTCCGGCAATCGGCGGAAACGTGGTTGTATTTATACCACCCAGCTTATAAAAATACTACGGATAGTATAAAAATGATTATACTCCAGGCCGATGAAAAAAAGAAAGTATTAAATTACTTTTCAAAATATACAGAAAAAGTTCCGGCACCTACATGTGAACCGATAATCGGGCCTATTTCGCTGATAATCACTTCCTGTACAGCAAATTTTTCCTTGATCGCCCGGTTTAATGCTTCAGCAATTTCAGGTACTGCACTGTGATCGATGCCAACTGTCTGCCGGTCAAGGTTTCTGCCCAAACTCTCCAATATATCGATCTGTTTACGCTGGGCGCCTTTTAAGCCCCGGGCTTTGTCATATGGCATCAGGAAGCCTTCATCATCCATATATAAAATCGGTTTGATATCGAATACCTGCGCTATTTTCCCTTTGGCTTTGGAAAGACGGCCGCCCTTGATCAAGCCATCCAGATTGCCTACCACAAAAATGCACTGGACGCTCTTTTGCATTCCGGTGAGACGCTCAATTATGGCAGCTGCACTTTCACCCCGCTCTGCCATTCTGGCCGCCTCCACCACCATCAGTCCCATCCCCAATGAAGCCCGGAGGGAATCAAAAACATAAAGATTGGGATTATCCAGAGTATTCTTGACCATAACTCCGGTCTGATAAGTACCAGAGAGGGCCGATGACATATGAATGGCGATGACTTCCGAACCATCAGATAAAGCTTCCGAGTATACTTTAGTTATATTTTCTACCGTCGGCTGACTGGTAGCAGGCAATACATCAGATTCTGCATACATTTTATAAAACTGATCAATCGGAGGCTCGCCGGGCGGGTAGACCCGGTCCCCAA
>JAGFXV010000059.1 GCA_017861475.1 Bacillota bacterium
GTCAGTCTGTTGCCATGTGTGAATTTGCCCGCGGTGAAATCATGGACCGTAATCAGCAAACCTTAACGAAAAATGCAGGTTCCTACAGTCTTTATTGCCGCCTCCAGGCGATTCCCGCTCGAGACGGCTCACTGACGTCAGGCTGTCATGAGTTGGCCGTCTGGCTGGCTGGTCGGTTGGATAGCGGTGATGAAAAAGAAATATACCAATTACTGATTCAGGCAAACAATCAGAAAAAACTATTGATAAAATTACACCCTGATCTTAGCGATTCAGAAATCAAGCGGTTGCAGGCAGTGCCGCATCCGGCACTGGAAATCGTACCGCAGTTGAAGCGATATCGTCAGGATGGTTTTCTGGCACATATTATCGGTTATGCCAGCGCCAGCGGGGTGGACGGACAAGCAGGCCTGGAGAAAAGTTACAATCAACTCCTGCAAAAAGGCGGAAACAGGCAGGATATTTTGTTGCTGCAGGATGGCC
Source organism: Bacillota bacterium (assembly GCA_017861475.1). Taxonomy (GTDB): domain Bacteria; phylum Bacillota; class Syntrophomonadia; order Syntrophomonadales; family Syntrophomonadaceae; genus Syntrophomonas_B. The sequence continues at coordinate 484 of JAGFXV010000059.1, forward strand.
GCGGTGAGGCGATTCCGGGGATCAATTTGAAAGTCAGAAGTGAGGACAAGGTCAGGAATGCACTGGTCCTGACGATTGATGCACGGGTGCAACAATTGGTGGAAAGCGTTATGAATAAGAATATAGCCAGAGGCGCGGTAGTGGTTATGGATGTGCACAGCAAAGAAATCCTGGCCATGGCCAGTCGACCGACCTACAACCAGTACCGGGTGAACGAATATTTATCCGATCTGCAAAGCCCGTTAATGAACCGGGCGCTCAGCAGTTATTACCCCGGTTCGCTGTTTAAGATTGTGGTCAGTACTGCCGTAGTTGAAGAAAACCTGGTCACAGAAGGGGAAACGTTTACGTGTAATGGCAAGTATGTATTTAATGATGATTTGGCTATCAACTGCTGGAAAGAAGAAGGCCACGGTAAATTAAGTTTTAAACAGGCTTTTGCCAGATCCTGCAATCCAACTTTCATCAATCTGGGGTTAAGACTGGGGAGAAACCGATTGCTGCAGTATGTTGATAAACTTCATTTGACCAGCACCGAGCTGATCGGCATGCCGGAACAACAAGGAGACAGTTATGTCAGTATTGATCCCGGAGATGCCGCATTGGCCAATGCTTGTCTCGGGCAACGAGGCGTTATGCTGACCCCTTTGCAGATTGCTACCTTGCTTTCAACCGTAGCTGATGATGGATATTGGTCCCCGCCCCGCCTCGTCAAATATACCCTGAATGAATCAGGTCAGCGCAGGGAACTTGATTCTTTGCGCGGGGAACAGGTGATGAGTTCGGGCACGGCACAAAAAGTACAATCCATGCTGGCAATGGTTGTCGCGGAAGGGACCGGTCAAACAGCCCGGTTGCCTGAGGTCGGAGTTGCCGGCAAAACAGCCACCAGTCAAACCGGCAGAATCAAGGAAAATGGTGAGGAAGTCTTGAATACCTGGTTTGCCGGCTATCTGCCAGTTGATGAACCGCGTTGGACGATTGTGGTTTTGGCTGAAGAAGGAAAATCAGGAGCGGAGAGCTGTGCTCCGGTATTTAAAGAAATTGCCCGGGGGCTTTTGGAAATTAACCCTTGATGTATTCTCGATCAGCTTTTATGTTTGATCGGATTCGATCATTTCCCAGACCCGATGTCTGATAAAAAGATCCAGCAAATCTCCGTCCAGCTCACCGTCTTTGACCATGAAGCCCAAAATCTTCAACGATTGATCAATGGGCAGCGCTTTTTTATAGGGGCGATCAGCAGCGGTCAGGGCATCGAATACATCCGTTAATGCCAGAATACGGCCTTCCAGAGGAATATCATCGCCTTTCAGTCCAAGGGGGTAGCCCTTGCCGTCCAGATGTTCGTGGTGTATCCCGGCGAAAAAAGGGACGTCCTTGAGCTTATTCGTAAAAGGAATTTTCTCCAGCATACGTTGGGTGACCTGAACATGGTCTTCCATGATTTTTCTTTCCTCTTCCGTCAAGGTACCTTTGGTGACGCACAGATTGATGAGCTCAGCTTCAGTGAGCCAGGGCTGTTCCTGTCCGTATTCATCAACGTAACGACGGGCGGCAACTTGCTGCAGTTGTTGCTGTATCTCTCCGTCAACAAAAGTAGCCGGATTGTCAGCCCTGATGATCAATGCGCGGCTTTGTTCAATCAGTAATTGCTGCTCTGCCCAGTTTGCTTCAAGAGCTTCCAGATCCTCCTGGTACAGGTTGCCGTAACTTATCATTTCGAGTTTCTTCTCCAGATATTCGCTTCGCCATTTTTGCATAATGTAATCCAGCCGCTGCATGATCAGTTCCAGATGGCGTTCAATGCGCGAGCATTTATTCATTACTTCAAGAGGAGTGGCAATTTTTCCAATGTCATGTAACCAGGCGGACATTACTAACTGATTGGTACGAGTCTCATCAAAACCAACTTCCGCCCAGCAGCCTTGTTCTTCCGCATCAATGACAGCTGCCAGTGCACCGCTCAAAAGCGCAACCCGGCGGGTATGGTTGGCATTGTAAGGAGTGCGGGAGTCAATAGCGGCAGCCATTACTTCAACAAAGGAGTTGAACAATTGCTCAATGTCTTCGATCAACTGCTGATTGGTAAGTGAAATCGCGGCTTGCGAAGCCAGTGAAGAGATTACTTTTTCGTAATCGGAGGAAAAGGGAATGGGATGCTTGTTTTCGTCCGTGGCATTGATCAACTGCAGTACGCCGATCACATCACCTTCATGGTTCTCCAAAGGGATAACCAGCATGGAAACAGTACGATAACCGGTAATTTTATCATAGTTTTTGGGGCCGGAAAAATCGAACCCTTCTGCTGAATAGACATCGGGAATATTGACACTTTCATTGCGCAGTGCTACGTAGGAAGAGACATTTTCCAAGCGCATCGGCACGGGCGGAAGATTGATGGGATTATCGCTGCCTCCCTGGAAAGATTGCAGCGTTTCGTTCTGAGTGATTTTAAAAACCAGAAAGTCGCCATCCCGCAGATAAAGCGTACCAGCATCAGCATTGGTGATGCGGCGGGCTTCACTGACGATCATTTCCAGCAGACGATTATGATCTTTCTCCATGGAAAGGGCAATGCCAATGTTTAGAATGTCCTCAACCTGATGCAAAATGTCGGCTTCGAAATTTTTCACAGCGTAATCACCATGCCTTCACGAGCAGCAGCCAGATTCGCATACAGATTGCGAGCGTTTTTTTCAATTTGGTCCATGTCGTCATCGTTGTGGAAATTGGAATGGTGAAATAAAATCAGCTGTTTGGCTTTGGCTGCATGCAACAGTTTGATGCCAGCCTGCCACGTAGAATGTCCCCAACCGATCCGGGATGGCAGATCCCCATGACCATAGTATTCATCATCGGTAAAATTGGCGTCATATATAAGCAAATCAGCATTAGCTGCGAATTCAGTCATAGCCTGATCAGTTTGCGGGGAGTGCTCCATGTCGGTCATGTAACAGCAGCTGCGCCCGCCATGATCGACCCGGTAACATAGGCAGCCTCCGGGATGATTGCTTTCCTGGGTTGTAATTTTGATGCCATCACCCAGATCCAGTGTCAAGTCGCTGACCAGTTCATTCATCGTGATCGTGGCGCCCATTTGTTCGAGGCTGACCGGAAAATGCTCGTACATCATCTGGCCCCGCATCAGATCGCCAAAATTCAAATTGACTTTGCTCTGCCCGTAAAGGTTAAAGCGGTTGCCCTTGATGAAAGCTGGTGAGAAAAACGGAAAACCCTGAATATGATCCCAGTGGGTGTGACTTATGAAAATATCACCAGTTATCGGTTGGCTGCCTTTCAACAGTTCCTGTCCCAGCCTGTGAATGCCGGTACCGGCATCCATGATAAGCAAACGGGGACCAATTTGGATCTGTACACAGGAAGTATTGCCGCCATACCTGATAGTGTGCGTTCCCGGAACCGGTATGGAACCTCTCACGCCCCAGAATACAACTTTGAAATCCGGTTTGGACATTGCATCAACTTCCTTAACCACAAATTTTTTTCGGTTAAGCCTTCTTTTGATCCAGGATCCTGGATATGTCTTCCAGGTCACCGTAAAATTCTGTTTCGCGGGCGGCTAATTCAGCGCGCAATTCAGCATTTAATTCAGCTCCGGAATTATAAACTTTTTTACCCAGCTCGCGGCCTTTTTCCGTAAGATAAAGATTGACCACCCGGCGATCCTGGGCAAAAAGACGGCGTTCTACCAAACCTTCCTTCTCAAGCTTGTCAACCATGGTTGTCAGGGAAGAATTATCGATTTGAGCGCGATTGCCGATTTCCGTTAAAGTACAGCCGTCTTTTTCCAGCAAGGAAAAAAGAATAAATGACTGCGCCATGGTTACACCATAATCGTCCAGTGCCTGGCCAATATGTTTTTCAACCCGTTTCACAGTTGATTTTAAGCGATAGCATATAAAAGTAGTGAAATCCTGCATTTTTTGCCCCTCACATCTAATTTATTTTGATATCATATATTATCTTTATTTACTTTATGATGTCTGAACAATAAATATTTGTCAAGTTGGTTAGGGTGCAGGACTATAATTTTGGGTCCATTGAGCCTGACAATAATATTCAAATTGAACTGAAATAAATGGTTATTTTATGTATAATTGGATTCATATTTTAATAACATATGAAGCTCATATACAGATGGTGGAATAAGAAATGTATAACGGAATCACAGGTAATATTGCATGTATTATATTTTTATATTTTTAAAGTAGTGGGAGGGTAATTTATGGGGAGACCACAAAAAGTCAGTCTGGCAGAAGCCGTTCGTCTGATTCAAGACGGTGATTCGCTGACTTTTAGCGGATTTACCATCTGGCGCAGGCCTATGGCCGCCATTATGGAAATGGTCCGCCAGGGGAAAAAAGATCTGCATTTGATCATGGTGAACGGGGGCCCTCATGATGATATGCTGAGCGGGGCCGGATGTGTGAAAATCTGGGAGTCCTGCTGGAGCGGTCATGAAATGTTCGGGAAAATTCCCGGAAACCTGGCCCGCAAAGCTGAAGCTGGAGAATTGATCTGTGAAGACTACAGCCACGTGCAAATGTTATATCGTTTTGTAGCCGGATCGCAGGGAATCCCCTTTATGCCGACCTATTCAGCCATGGGTTCGGATATGTTGAATCCTGAATATGATATGTTGGGAAAAGCCGGGTTGCGTGATGGCAGCAATCCCAAAATCCCGGCCTTAAAATACGAGATGTATACAGAAAAATTTACCGGTTCGGAAGTAGTGCTTGTTCCGGCTGCCCAGCCCGATTGGTGTATAGCTCATGTGCAGATGGTGGGTTCGGAAGGGACGGTCCGGGTTTTGGGGCAAAACTTTGCGGATGAAGAGGCTATGAAAGCAGCTGACAAACTGATTGTTATTGCCGAAGAAATCGTTCCGGAAGAGTTTATCCGCCGTGAACCGGAACACAACCTCATTCCGCCCCACCTGGTCGATTATATTGTTGAATTGCCCTGGGCAGGACATCCCAGCGGGTGTTTCGACTATTATGAAGCCGACGGGGAATTCATAAAAAATTTCTACAATCAGACACGGACACAGGAAGGTTTTGATCGCTGGGCGCAGGAATGGATTTTTGACGTCAGGGATCATGACGGTTATTTGAACAAACTGGGCGTAAACCGTCTGGAAAAACTCAGAGCCAGCCGCGCCTTGGGATATTCTCAAAAAGTCAAAAGGGGGTCCAGATAATGGCTGATAACGATCACTCCAAAATCGGCGAATTCAAGCCGTTCGACTTGCTGGCGGTAGCGGCTGCCCGCGAAGTAACTGATGGAGAAGTAGTGTTTGCCGGCACCGGACTGCCCATGCTGGCGATTATGCTGGCGCAAAAAACGATTGCCCCTAATGCGGTGTGCATTTACGAAGCCGGCAGTATAGGAGGCCGGCCCATCGACCTGCCTACCTCGGTGGGAGATGCCCGCTGTCATTATCAGGCGTCCATTGCCAATGGTTTATGGGATGTTTTTGGTCTGTTGGGGAGAGGAGCAGTTGATTTGGCCTTCCTAAGCGGCGCGGAAATTGACCAGTACGGCAGCGTCAACTGTACTGCCATCGGTGGGTACCATCCAACCGGTAAACGCCTGACCGGCAGCGGCGGCAATTCTGATATCAATTCCCTGGCCAGGAGAACGGTTTTTATAATGGTACAGGAGAAGCGGCGCTGGGTGGAACGGTGCAGCTATATAACATCCCCAGGCTGGCGGATACCAAAATGGCCGGGCGGCGAGTTTGTCCATAAAAGGGAAGTATACAATAAAGCTTTTCGTGGAGGCCCCGGGGCAGTCATTTCAGATATGGGAGTTTTCCGCTTTGATGATGAAGGCGTGATCTATCTTGACACCGTTCATCCCGGTTTTACGCCACAACATATCCAGGATAACTGCAGTTTCAAACTCAATATTTCCCAGATCAGCGGTGAAACCAAAACGCCCACTTATCATGAATTGGATCTGCTTTACAATGTAGTTGATCCGGAAGGGATTTTTCTTCGTTAATAATTAAAGCGTTATATCTAAGACAAAAGGCAACTGGAAATTCATTTCCGGTTGCCTTTTTTTTATACAATACAGTGGCTATCGACATGAAAAACATTAATGCAGCTATTCGTCAATGCAAGATCATATCCAGCTATGAAGTAACGGGCATTGAGATTTTTTTTGAGTAAGCATTTCAAATAGAGATAATAAAGAATCTTTAAATAATTTAAGAAGAATTTATAGATTAAGAGGAAAAATAAGTTAAATATAGAATTAAATAATACAAACAACTTAATAACACCAAATATAATAAACAATTACTTATTTAAATGGGGGAGTTGAAATGTTTAAGAAATATCTATTTGCCTTGGTATGTTCATTTGTAATTTCTGTTTTGCTTTTTAATCTACCGGCTCTAGCAGATGTAACTTATGACGATGTAAAAGTAAATCTGCCTATTGAGAACAATATGGAGCCAGATGATACCTTGCCAATTTTGGAATCAGACGGTAGTGCCGAGCTTACTCAAGACAGAGTTCAGGGAGATTATGCAGTAAAAGTTAGTGCCGTAAGTACCGCTGATTCTGTTGAATACTCGTTGGCGGAAGTTCAGGAAGATTTTGTAGGAACTCCATCAATTGCACAATACAGTAAGATTAAACTATGGGTCAAGCCAGGGCCTAAAGCTCAATGGATAAAATTTTCAATCCGCTACCGTACGAGTTATTCGTTATTAACGTGTGATCAGAATGGAGACGGAATATTTGAAGTGGGTAAGGATCTGATAAGTGGGAAATGGAATGAAATAGTTTTAGATTTAACCAAACATCAGGATTCAATTACTGAAGCTGAGGGATTAAAAGCAGAAACCAACGGAAACTCGTCTGAATGGTATTTTGATAGTATATCTTCAGTGGAAGCGTCAACTATATCCCTTAACCTTGCAGAAATGGCGAATAGTAAAACAATAAAGACAAACGAAGGGCTTCAGTTTAACCCGGACACAAATGGTAAATATGATATTACCCCAACCATTCTGACAGCCGACTCACAGCAATTTCATCGAGTTGATACAACCCAAAATGATTTTTAAACATATGAAAAATCGACAGGAGCTGTGGTAAATAGTGATGGAAGTATAATTAACGATACAAACTATCATTATTGTTGTACTGGGGGGACGACTAAAAGCGG
>JAGFXV010000389.1 GCA_017861475.1 Bacillota bacterium
AGATTTGGCTGATATTATTCGATAAATGGGAAAGGGTGAGATTATGGTAGTTGATAATTTGGACATCGAACTTAAAAAACTAAAAGAAGAAATTATGAAGATGGGGCGTTTGTTGGAAGAACAAATTTTTAAGGCAGTTAAATCATTAGTCGATAAAAATGTTGAAATGGCACATGAAGTGATAGACCGTGATGATATTATAGACGCCATGGCCTTGGAAATTGAAAATAAATGTTTACAGCTGATTGCTTTGAAGCAGCCCATGGCTCGAGATTTACGCTTTATTGGTACAGCGCTGCGAATTATTGTGGATATGGAAAGAATGGCTGATCATGCCGAAGATATTTGTGAAATAACCATTCGACTGTATGAGCAGAAGTATATCAAACCCCTGATAGATATTCCACGTATGGCGGATATCGCTGAAGAAATGGTCAGGATTGCCATGAAGGCCTATATTGATGGCGACGTAAATTTAGCCATGAGCCTGGTTGAAATGGAAAGACAGTCTGACAATCTTTATGAGCAGGTTTACCGGGACTTGCTTTTATATATGATGCAGGATGCCCATAACATACCACAGGCCAGTGACCTGCTGCTGGTAGCCGGACATTTGGAGCGGATCGCTGATCATGCCACAAACCTTGGCGAAATGGTCATTTACAATGTGGAAGGCAGAAGGGTGGATATTAACGTTCTGGCCAGGGAAGAGAAATAATCTTGGAACACGTAAGAATATCCTCCTGCGAGTTGGGGGGATATTTTTTTGCCAATTATTATTTTCTGCAGAGTAAATGCTTTTGTAAATGAGGAAGGTTCTTTTTGGGGAATGAGAAGGAAATGCGTTTTTAATATAGAAGTATTAATCATTCCTACAAGAGGGGGCTTGCTAAAGTGAATGCCAAGAAAAACGCATTAAATAAAGTGACGGTCAATATTTACAATGAGGATTATATCGTTAAAGGAAATGAAGATCCAGAATATATACACATGCTAGGTTCCTATGTAGATCGGCGTATGCGTATGATCGGACAAAGAAACCACAACCTTTCAACAACGAAAGTAGCGGTGCTGACTGCCCTTAATCTGGCTGATGAGCTTAACAAACTGCAGGAAGACTATGATCAGATGATAAAGGCACTGGAGGAAGAAAAGAAAAACCGGCAGGGTTAAGTTCGGAGAAAAATTTTTTATGCAATATAAACGGGGTTACTGACAAAAAAGTTGCCAGCAGTCCCGTTGTTCATATGTTTATGCAGGTAAACATTCAAAAAAAATTTTATAACTCTTGGGCAGCTGCTTTGCTTTCTTCCCAGATCAATTCAACGATTTCCTTTTTCAGAGGAATGAATTCAGGACTTAAGGTCAGGCTGTGATCACGCGGACGTTCCAGCGGGATGGAAAGCGTCTTTTTGATACTTCCCGGCTGCCGACTCATCACGTGTACCGTATCGGCCAGCAAAATTGCTTCATCAATGTCGTGAGTAATAAACAGCACCGTTTTATGATTTGTTTCCCAGACCTGCAACAGCAATTCCTGCATTACTACCCGCGTCTGGGCATCCAGGGCGCCAAATGGTTCATCCATAAGCAGGACTTCCGGATCATTGGCCAGTGCCCGGGCAATGGCGACCCGCTGTTTCATACCTCCCGACAGGGCTTTGGGATATAGTTTGGCGAATTTCAACAATCCGGTGACTTCCAGATAACGATTAACCCGCTCCTGTACTTCAATTTCCGGCAGCTTTTTTTGTCGCGGGCCAAATGCCACATTATCTTCAACTGTCAGCCAGGGAAACAGGGTATAAGCCTGAAAGACCATGCCCCGGTCAGCTCCCGGTCCGATAATCTCAACTCCGTTTAAAAAGGCTTTGCCTGCAGTTGGATGTTCCAGTCCGGCTGCGATCTGCAGCAGCGTGCTTTTCCCGCACCCGCTGGGTCCGACAATTACAGCAAACTCAGAAGGAGCAACCTTCATGTTGATATTTTCCAAAGCCTCGACCTGTTTGTCTCCACTGGCAAAAGTTTTATATACACTTTCAAATGACAGCATTTATTGTCCCAACCTTTCATACCACGGAAAAAGAACCTTTGACAAGGTTTTAAATAAATAATCGGTTAATACGCCAAGACAACCAATGATTATGAGGCCGGCAAAGATACGATCGGTTTGCAGAAAACGCTGGGAACGCAAAATCATGAAACCAAGACCGGAGTTGGCGGCAACCAGTTCAGCGATGACCAAATAGGTCCAGGCCCAACCGATACAAATTCTGAGATTATCCATAATTCCTGGCATGGAAGCCGGCAAAAGGACTTTGGCATAAATGGCTGATCCGTCGGCTCCCAAAGTATAGGCGGCTTTGAGCAGATCACCGGGTACGGTGCCTACCGTGTCCTGCACCATCAGTACCAATTGAAAGAAAGTACCCACGAAGATGACCGCCATTTTTTCAAAATCGCCGATACCAAAATATAGGATCATCAGCGGGATCAATGCGGAGACGGGCAGATAGCGGACGAAACCGATAAACGGAGCAAAAAATCCTTCGGTTTTTTTATTGGTCGCCATCAGTATACCTAAAGGTATGGCTATGATGGCAGCTGCAAAAAATCCAATCAGCACCCGGTAAAGACTGATAAGAGTGTAGGGAAGTAAAACGCCTTCCTGCCATAGTTCCTTAAACGCACCGGCAACAGCCAGCGGAGAGGGAAGGAAAACTGGGTTTATTTTAATTCCGAAAGTGAGCAGACACCAGGCAAAAGCAATAATAAACAGGGAAGC
>JAGFXV010000060.1 GCA_017861475.1 Bacillota bacterium
ATTTTTGTATTGAGGCCACCATATTCGCCTAAAATCGGCGGTACGTTTTCTCCAACGATGAGGCCATGATCGCTTAACACGAATACAGTCCAGCCGTCATCCAGCAAATGCAGGAATTCACCGATATAATCGTCTGTTTGCAGATAGAACTTTTCAATAAACCCTTGATACGTTTTTTCATCCGTATGATCCCATGGAGTCAATGTTTTAGCCAGGTGCCATAATTGATGTCCTGCGCAGTCAATATTGTGCAGATGAGAAAATACGACTTCATATTCTTTTTCTTTGATGCAATAATTCATACAATCCGCTTGCCACTTGTTGTAAAGCACCCAAGAGGGTTCAAAGATTTCGCGCACTAATTCGGCATCTTCTCCGCCGATCAAACTAACAGGAGGAACGACACCAACATTTTCAACAATTTCATTGAAAAGCGTTTTGGGGTGCCACAGCTGATCGTTGGAAATATCAAGCGCATTGCTGATCCAAAGTCTTACTTTGTTGCCTGCCGGATCAAGTTCCAGAATTTTCATGGAACGGCAAGCCGGTTTAGTGATTTCTTTTTTTGTAACGTCATCAATAATCCCGGATACCATGCTGTTACCGGATAAAGTAACAATCGGAGTTTCTGCTTTTTTATTCTTATAAATCGCTACGCGGTCGTATTCACCGGCTTCGTTTTTAAGGATTAAAGCAGGGCGTCTCATGACACCGCCAGAAGTAAGGATAGTGAATTCCTTCGCACCTTCAGGCGCATTTGCCCAACCAGCAGCATCTTTGAGCGGAGAGTTTACGATATCATAAGCCACTTTGCTGCCGATGACCACTTCGGTGTCTTCATCGTCCATGACATAAGTGCGAATTTCACCGCCTTGGCGAGCCGTATCACCCCACCAAAGCTCCATCATTTCATCATCCACTTCATCATCCAGAGTGTCTTCCAAATCGGTAATGATACAGCCAACGCCTGCCGGCTTATCCACTCTTGGCGCATAACGCACTTCTTTAATATCAGAGGAAGCGACAATCACTTTTTCCCAATCCAGCTGCGCAACACCCATGTTGACGGAGCCAGGTTGTGTACCATCTACAACGCTTAAATGTTCACTTTGAGAGGTTGGAGGCCAGGAACTGCCGGGCCAATGCCAAACGAGTGTCTTTTTGCCGGCTTCCGATGTGATATTCCAGATTTGTTCCGCAGTGCAATTACGGGAATCCATGTTGTAAACAACAGCATCGAGACTATCCGGCGATTGACGCCAATAACAGGTGATGCCATGAGTTCCCGGGTAAGCGCCGGTCGCAAGTGTTGTCCAACATGGCGGGGTAATCGTCGGAATTGCCCCCAGTAATTTTAAGTCTTCTCTGGCAGCTCCGCGGTTAATTAATTTCTGTAAGTGCGGCATCTTCCCTTCAGCCAAGTATTTACGGGTAATTACCGGGTCCATGCCATCGATGCCTAATACTAATAATTTATTAGTAAGGGCTGTTCTTTTCATAGTAATAATCTCCTTTCGTTTCCCTTGCGCAAGTTCTGACCTTCACTAATCGTCTTCATTATAAAAATTATGCTGTTTTCTGTAAAATACTCACTGATTATACCTGGTATAAACAACAACATTTCAGCTCATGCAGACGCAAGACCTTGACGTTTGCAGTTCCGGAGCATAAATTCAGCTCTTGACAGTTCCGATTGGAAGCACCAAGAGCTGAATTGTTTCGTCATGAGATTCGGTTAAGACGCCCGGTCTTGAGCAATCGCTTCCAAAGAACGTCCTGCGGTGCGTTCGCCCCAGAAATGGGTGACTACCGCAACCAGGAAGAACATAAGACCGATTACCGTGAAAAGTACGCTGTAACCGAATTGTTTGAAGATCACCGGTACAATCAGCATCGCGCCGGCTGTCAGAATACGGCCGGTGCTGTAAATAACGCCGGTACCGCTATTTCTAATATGGGTCGGGTACGCTTCGGCCAGATACGACCACATCAGGACAAAAACTCCGTCCATGAGCACGCGGATAACAAAGCCGATAAAGACGATCATCATGGGGGCTGTGATGGTGCCGAACATAATTGTCAGAACGCCAACCATGAGGCTGTACACAACAATCGGTATTTTACGACCGCCTTTGTCAGTAAAGAAGGCAGCGATATAGTTGCCGATCGGACTTCCAAAAGAGACCAGCGCTGACATCCACAACGAATCTTCCATGCTGAAGCCATATTCGTTGAGCAGCGTCGGCATCCAGGCAAAGAACATGAAGTAGCCTACAGTAATACAGCAAACCATATTAATGAGTACCAGAGTCTTTTTCAGTAAGCTTCCGCTGAAGATTTCTTTCAGGGCAGACAAACCACTTTGTTTTGGTGCTTGAGTCGATGTAGTCTTGGTTCCGAAATCTTTATTCAGATCAACAACTTGTCCAGGTACGAAAGCCTGGATGACTTTTGTCGCTTCATCATATCGGCCTTTCGATAAGAGCCAGCGGGGAGATTCTTTTAGCCAGAAACATCCCAAGACGAGCAGTATCAAACCAGATCCGCCAATGAAGAAAATATAACGCCAGCCATCGGCGCTGCTGGGAATAATTTGTCCGGCAATATGTCCTATTAATGGAATGCTCATCAGTCCGGTTGCCAGAGAGATGGCCTGCCATTTTCCACGGGACGCTGCAGGCAGTATTTCTACTATATATACCATTGCCACAACTACCATCGAGAGGATACCGAAACCGGTCAGCGTTCTTGCAACTAAAAACAACTCTTTGTTAGGCGCAAGTCCGTTGCTGATGGAAAATATCGAAAAGAGGAATACAGAGATTAAAAATGTTTTTTTGCGGCCCGCTACATCGGAGAGCCAGCCGCCAAACCAGCAGCCGAACAGCATTCCAACAAACGTGCAGGAGTTAACCAAACCGATCCATTCCATGGATACGCCCCAGTATTTTGTCAGAGCGGGGGCGACAAAAGAAAATGTAAATAAATCCATTTGATCGAAACAATATGCTAATGCCAGAATTACAAGAAACTTATAGTGTTCTTTTCCCATAGGAGCATTATCTAAAATAGTATTGCCTGATGATTGTTTTGAGTCAACAAAGCCGGCCATGTATATTCCCCCTCGTATAATTGATTGGAAATGATTTATTTGCCATGAAATTATTCAAAAGTAGTTTTGATAAGGCTTGTGCTGCACTCCCCCTATATAGTTAATTATTACTTAAAATACGCCCCCGGGCAAGCGTATAATTAGTCTTGAGGTTTCGAAAAAGTTCGACTATTCACATTCACCTAAAGTATAGAAATCCGCCGCATTTTTGTAAAATAGCCGTTGGTTATACCCGGTATAGAAGAAAAACGCCAATACTGCTGCATCTTTCGGTATATTATTTGAAAGACTATTGATCTAACTTTGTACGCCAATATCGATGATAAAGAGGAATTTGCAAAAAAAATACAGCAAAACTTATACCCCATATAATTGCTAAGTATTTTACAATCGCGCGGATGCTTTCTATAATTCAAAATATGGAAACCGTGGGACGTGGACAACGCGTCTCCCAAAAAGATGAGAGTCAGTGAGGTGTGTGTATTGTCACAATACGATTTACTTATTATCGGTGGCGGACCTGCTGGATTAGCGGCAGGCATATACGGAGCAAGGGCAAGACTGAAGACAGCTATTCTTGAGAAAGGGGCTGTCGGCGGACAAGCATTTACTACGCGCGAAATGGTGAATTTCCCCGGATTTAAAAGCACCTCCGGTCCGGAATTGATGAAAACATTAGCCGACCATGCGAAAAGTTTTGGAACCGAAATTATTAAAGAAGACGTTGTCGCTGTTGATCTAAGCAGTGACATAAAGCAAATCCATACAAAGAAAGGCCGGACATACCAAGCGCGAGCGGTCATTCTTGCACCGGGATCACAGCCCCGTTTGCTGAATGTACCTGGCGAAAGAGCGTTTCGCGGCAATGGCGTCTCGTACTGCGCAACCTGTGATGCGGAATTTTATCAAGATCAGCATGTGGTTGTTGTGGGAAATGGCGATGCTGCGATTGAAGAAGCGATGTATATTGCTAAATTTGCCACAAAGGTAACTGTCATTGTGATCCATGATGAAGGCGTGGTCGATTGCAACCGGGCGAGCGCAGAAAAAGCGTTCCGTCATCCTAAAATTGAATTTATCTGGAACTCCGTTTTGGACGAAATCAAAGGAAACGGCGAAGTGGAAGCAGTTGTACTGAAAAACCTCAAAACCGGTGAGCTAAGAGAAATGGTTGCAAATGGCGTATTCATTTATGTTGGTATGCTTCCCGGTACAGGATTTCTACAAAATCAGGTTCAACTTGACGAACGCGGGTACATTGTTGCCAATCATTCCATGGAAACATCAGTTGATGGTGTCTTTGCAGCAGGCGATGCAACCGTCAAATATTTACGGCAAGTGGTGACGGCTGCGAATGATGGGGCTGTAGCCGCAGTTGCAGCGGAACGGTATCTGGAAGAGGAGCAAAGTTTCCAAGAAGAAATCGTAGATGCGGAGACTCCCGTGCTGTTGGCTTTCTGGAACCCTGCCAACTCGCAGAGCATTACGATGCTGTCGAAGTTTGAAGGGTTGGATAGCGTGATCAACCAACGGGTGAAGTTGGTAAAAGTCGATGTTTCCCGCAAAAAACGCTTGGCACAAAAGTATAATGTACAGGAAACTCCAGCGGCATTGATGTTAGATAAGGGGCAACTGATTAAAACGGTTACAAGCGAAGCAGATCTATGTGAAGTCTCCTGAAATCGAAGAATGGTATCGTATTGACTGGGGTGGATACAGTCAACACGATTGGATAAGACGAGCGACCCTCTTAAGCAACAGAGGGTTGTTCGTCTTATTTTGGAAAAACCGCATAGAATAGTGCTATTTCTTTACCGGTTTTCTGTTGTATAATGAAAGTATGATTAAATAAAAAGTGACTGAGGGTGATGCCATGCGCCTGGAACAGTTGAAGTATCTTGTCGAGATTTACCGGTCAAAATCGATATCGTTAGCTGCTGAACGAACTCATATTTCTCAACCTGCCCTTAGTTCTGCTATCAGCAAACTGGAGGATGAATTAGGAGTTCAGCTCTTGAAGAGAACCAATCAGGGAGTATACCCTACCGAAACCGGAGAATTAGTGATACAGAAATCAATTGAAGTCATTGAAGCGTTGCAGGATATTGCTTCGATAGCCCGTGTGAATTCAAGCGATTTGCAAGAGGATATATCGCTTGCCGTAGAAATTAATGTCAATATGGCTTTTATGCCGAAAGTGTTTGCTGAGTTCAAAAAACACTGTCCGAAGGCAAATATATTCCAAAAGGTTGGCGAATCGAATAACATTTTACGTGATGTTAAGTCGGGAAAAGCCGATTTCGGGATCATCATTGGAACGGATGAGCTGGTTGAAACGAAAGATGTAAGCACAAGAGAATTGATGCATGACAATTTGGTTATACTCACAAGCCGGAATAACCCTTGGGCCAAGCAAAAAACAATAACTTTGGCGATGGCGTTAGAGCAGCCGATTATTCTCTATAATTCAGAGTATGTGACGGATTGTGGTATTTCGGCTATTCTCAGAAAATACGGTTCCATTAATGTCAGTTATCGAGTGGATACAATTATTATGCTGGAAAAGCTGCTATTGCAAGACCAGGATAAAAACATAGCTTTTGTCCCGAGTTTTGTTGCAGGTGCTTATACTGATAAAAACAAGGGACTCATTGTGCGTCAAATTCAGGATCCCCCGTTGGATATATCGATTGTTCTTATTTGGTCCAAACGGCATCATTTAAGTTCGACAGAAAAAGAACTAGTGAAAGTCATTCGATCAGTATTTAGTGAACCGATCGTACCCGGCAAAAAATAAATAATGAAAAATCACTCCTTGCTTTATCGCAAAATAAAGCAAGGAGTGATTTTTTTCTTTATTTATATCGGGTATAGTCACTGGATATTGTACAGTTCATATCTTGCCGCCGTATACTTTATACTGTGAAACAATTCTCATGTTCCAAGGGGACTTTCGAAATCCGTACGAGGAGATAAGAGTGTATGCAGGGTCAGATTGACAAGATATTGCAGCAGCAAGAAGGTTCATTTGCAAAAAAAGGGATTGGTTGGGGCTTGTTAGCTGGATTAGGGTGGGGACTGGACTGTACGCTGATGGGTATGGCCTTGGGAATGGCGCCTTTAGCGGGGGGGATCAGTTTATTTGCAGCCCCGCTGGTCGGATCCTGCCTCCACGATGGGTTTGCAGCATTATGGATATTTCTTAAAAATTTCGTTGACGGGCGCTGGCGCGATTATCTGCGCACTCTTCGGACGCGGCCGGCGCGCTTCATACTGATTGGATCATTTCTGGGAGGCCCAATTGGAATGTCCTGCAATCTATTAGCGATCTATTTCGCCGGGGCGTCATACACAACAGCCATAACTGCCGCGTATCCTGCTATTGGCGCGCTGCTGGGAGCGATCTTTTTAAAAGAAAAAATTTCCCGCCGGGTCTGGGTTGGCATATTTACTGCTATCCTTGGTTCTTTTGTTGTTGGATACGTACCCCCGGCCGGCGATCAATATCCGCATTTTTATCTGGGCATAGGCTTGGCGGCTGTAGCAGCGCTCGGCTGGGCCATGGAAGGAGTGTTCTCAACTTACGGGATGGACCTGGTCGATTCAGATATCGCTATCGGAATTCGTCAGCTCGCTTCTTTCATTGTGTATTTTTTCGTTGTGTTGCCAATTGCCGGCAGCGTTGCATATAAAATTTTGCTGGAAAGCCTGACCTCGCCGGTATTTCTTTTTATTGCCGGTATCGCAATGGTAGGGAGCATATCTTATACGTCATGGTATCGTGCAATGAATATGACAGGTGTTGGAAGGGCTATGGGTTTGAATGTTACCTATGCCCTCTGGTCGGTGTTATTTGGCTGGCTGTTAGTAAATTTAACGATTACGCCAAACTTATTAGCCGGCGTAATCCTGATCTGTATCGGTACGATACTAACCATAGGAAGCCCGAAAGATCTGGTTAATTTGAGGAGTAAGTAGGAGGAAACGGTATGCAAAAGTTACCGGTTAAATTCCGTGTTTTTCAAATTATTTCGCAATACGAAGACATAGCAAATGAAGAGCTATACAAAATACTAAAACAGGAATATCCGCTTGATCGCCATGTGACGCTGCACGGGATAGACAATTATTTAATGTCACTCAAAGCGGTAGGGTTGATTAGGAACTCTCTTACTCTATTGTCTGATACGGGAACGATGATACAGAAGTATCAGTTGACGGAGAACGGAGTAAATAAACTGAAATACATCTAGAAAAAGGGGAGTTTCCATGGAATATTTCGGCGAAGAAGCGTTGGGGCTTGTTGAAACACGTGGGATGGTTCCGGCAATTCAAGCTGCGGACGTCATGTGTAAAACGGCTGATGTTGTTCTTGTTTCGTATGAAAATATGGGCTCGGGGCTTGTCACGGTTATGGTTAAAGGGGATGTAGCGGCAGTGAGATCAGCTGTAGAAACAGGTGCGGCAGCAGCATCGGCCATTGGCGAAATGACAGCCGCACACATCATGCCGCGTCCTATCAGCAAGGTGGGAAAGATTGTTTCAAAACACGATAT
>JAGFXV010000390.1 GCA_017861475.1 Bacillota bacterium
CTGGTGTAAATACCATCGGAAGAATAAAACTTGACATAACGCGCCTGAGATTTTATCCGGGCAAGATCAATTAACCGGGAAAGAGGGATCCCTTCGTAAGTTGCATGATACACAGTCCAACCCGTAACACAATAAAAATCGCTTATTTGAACTTTTCTGGGAATTTCAAGAAACTCTTTCCAAGATAATGTGAGTGGTTGATCCACCAAACCGAAAAGCCGGAATTGCCAGCTATCTGAATTGGCACAAGGAATCTTTGTCACTGTAAAAACCTCGAATTCCCCTTCATAACCGCCTCCGATCGGCGGTACGGAACCCAAATTCGGCAGCGGCGGCGGGTCCATTTGATTACAGTTTGCAAAACGTTTTTCCTTGTTCACGAATAAATTTCCATTTTCCCCTCTTCCCAGCCAATTGGTGATCACTCCACCGCTAAAAAGCGCCGCAACAGCCGATGACCATCTGATAAAGTTACGTCGATCTACCTGCAAGCCTTCTTCCGCAACACCCGATCTCGCAGGCTTTGACAGATTGGTTAGCAAATTCAACAATTCTGAGAAACTATGATACAAAACAACCGTAATACTAATCATCGCTAGTCCCTTGTGCACATGCAAGGTGGATATTCCGCCTGCCGCTCCAACATCTATGCCGAAAGTCAATAAAACGCCAGTGAAAATAGCCCCTTTTGCCAGAAAAACGAATACGATATACGCTGCTTTCTGCATAGTTAGCCATGCAAACATCTTCCATTTTACCGTCAACGGGACGATATAGGCTGCTGTAGTGATGGCAAAAATTACGCCGCAAACAATATGTGCATATTTTAAATAAATTCTCAGGTCTGCCAACGCTCCCCGAAGAGATTGGCTGGATAGCATTAGCCCCGTTAAAATTAGCAAAAACGTAACAGTTGAATGCGTAAAATGCAGCCGGCTGCTCTTGCTCATCATCCGCCCTCCCATGTACTGTCTTCGTATTCGATGCGTGGCATTTTACCGGATCTCGTTTTATCTGAAATCTTTTATAAATTCCTTGATCTTTTCCATATCTATAATTTTATCCACTAAAGGAGATCCATTCTTTAAAAAATCAATTTTATCATGAAAATCCGGTTTTTCTTCCCGATATAGAATTCCTATAGGAATTTTATCGCCCCATTCCATTGCCTTTTCAATTGCCTTCAACTTATTTTCCGGTTCGTAATCATCTCCCAATTTATAAACCCTATCATTATACCACTGATAGGTATTCACTTTGTTGAAACTAACACATGGCTGTAAAATATCGATCAGCGCGTATCCCTTATGCCTGATTCCTTCAACCATCACCGCTTTCAGATGTTCTTGATTTCCGCTAAAGGCTCTGGCAACAAATCCACAGCCCAGGACAATTGCCAAAAGCATCGGATTCAAAGGCATATTATTGGAGCCGTTCGGCTGAACATCAGTAACATGGCCGATATCCGAGGTTGGCGACGCCTGTCCTTTCGTGAGTCCATAAATTTGATTATCATGGACAAAATGAGTGATATCCACATTTCTTCGGATCGTATGGATCAGATGATTACCGCCCTCACCGTAAGAATCTCCATCACCACTGTTGACGATGACGGTTAAGTTCTTATTGGCAATTTTTGCCGCAACGGCAGGAGGAAGCGCTCTGCCATGCAACCCGCAAAAGCCATTCGTAGTGATATACTGGGGCAATTTCCCTGCCTGGCCGATCCCGCTCACAACAAGTATTTCATGAGGTTTCTTATCCAACGCAGCCAGTGCTCCTTTCAAGGCGCTCAAAATATTGTGATTACCGCACCCTGGGCACCATGCGGTCTCCAAATTTGGAAAAACTGATTGGTTCATTCTTACTCTCCCCCCTTCATCCTGGAAACTATTTCTTGTGAAGAAAGAGGTCTTCCATCATATTTCAGAATACTGCTGCCACATTGTATTCCTGTACAATCGCTGATCAGTGACGCAAAAAGGCCTGTAGCATTTTGTTCCACATTAATCAGCATTTTTACCCCTTTGACTTTTTCTTTGAGCAGTTTATCAGGCAAAGGCCAGATATCTCCAAACAACAATGCGCCATATCTACCTTTCCCCTGGCTATTCAAAAGTTTCACAGCCTCCTTAACTGGGCTGGACAAGGAACCCCAGGTCAGGAACAAAGTATCCGCATTTTCTTCGCCCACAAAAATCGGTTCCTGGAGCTCTGCTTTCAAATAAATCATTTTCCTCAGCCGTTTATCATGCATTTTATTTCTTATCGTACCTGACTCGGTAATGTGTCCATATTCGTCATGTTCATGGCTTTCCGTCAATACTCTAGTTCCCGGCATTTTTCCTGGAATAATGCGGGGTGAAACCCCCGAATCAGTGATTTCATATCTTCGATATTCCTTGGTCTCAGAGTATATTTGCTGGCTCAAATGGCGATTATTTTTAATCTTACTGAAATCAAAAGGAGAAACAGTCCGCGTATTATCTGCCAAAAATTGATCTCCCATTAAAATAACCGGAATCTGATATTTATCGGCCAGATTGAAGGCTCTATGCGTCTGATAAAATGCATCTTCCGGGTCCCGCAAGGCGATGACCATCTTGGGTATTTCTGCAGGTGAAGAAAAAATGACGAACTTCAAGTCACCTTGCTCCGTTCGTGTCGGAAAACCGGTGGCCGGACCAGGCCTCTGCATCTCGACGATCACTAACGGTACTTCCTGCATGGCAGACAAGCCGATTGCTTCCACCATCAAGGCAAAGCCTCCTCCCGAA
>JAGFXV010000061.1 GCA_017861475.1 Bacillota bacterium
ATTCTGAAATTAAAGGAGTTGGACGGCTTGAAGGTCTACAAAATCCCTGAAGCGACTGTGATGCGATTATCGATCTATTCTCGCTATTTAATGCAGATGCAGGAAAAGGGAGTAGAAACCATTTCGTCTGGTGAGATCGCAGCAGGAGTTGGGGTAGGATCTGCTCAGGTCAGAAAAGATTTGGCCTATTTTGGCGAATTTGGTACTCGCGGCGTCGGTTACAAAGTAAGTGAGCTCTATGGACATCTCATTAAGATATTAGGACTGAACCAAACCTGGAATGTAATTATCATCGGAGCCGGCAAATTAGGTTCAGCCTTGGCTTTATACACGGGATTCAACGACCGGGGCTTTAAAGTATGTGCTGTTTTGGATACCAACCGTGATATAATCGGCAAAAAATTGGCCGATATCACCGTCGAACCTTTGGATGTGATGAAGGAAAGGATCAGCCAGTACGGTGTCAAAGTCGGCATCATTACGGTGCCGGGGCAGGCAGCTCAGGGAGTTACAGATAAATTGCTGGAATCCGGAGTAAAAGCGATTCTGAACTTTTCTCCTGAAGTATTGAGGGTGCCGGCGGGAGTGATCCTGCGTAATGTGGATCTTTCTGTCAACCTGGAAGTTCTCAGCTTTAATTTATCTTTTAATAACTAAGGATTGCTGTATAAAGCTCTCTATTCGAGGGCTTTCTGTTTTTTGCTGTCCTTGTTTTTAAACCATGGTAATGCTAAACTTTAAAAATACTGGAGGAAATGTCTTGACAAACAGGACAAGAACTTACCCTGGCTGGCAAATTTTGTTGCTGCTGCTTGCGCTGGGCGGAATCATTGGCGGCTGGATAGGGGATGCTATAGTCAAAGTATGGCCGGCGATTGGTTTACTGGGTAGGGTGCAGAGTGTGGGGTTACCTACGTTTACCATGGATCTGCATGTTTTCACGCTTAGCTTTGGGTTTATGTTGAATATTAATTTTTTTACCATCCTGGGATTTGTTCTTGCGTGGTTGTTTTATAGACGCATGTAAACAGGATGCCAATGATGAGGAGTAGATTTGCAGGAATTTATTTTAGCTTCAGCCTCGCCACGCCGTCGGCAGTTGCTTGAACAGATAGGTCTGCCTTTTGTGGTTGCCGCGGCAGATATTGATGAAGAATTAATTGAAGAATGCTCTGCTCCTGAATTGGTTAAACAGTTGGCCCGGCGCAAGGCCGAGCAGGTTGCCAGGGACAATCGGCGATCCATTATTATCGCTGCCGATACCATGGTCGTTCTGGATGAGCATATTATGGGAAAACCGGTCAGCCGGGAGGATGCTTATAATAAACTTTCACTTTTAAGCGGCAGGCATCATCAGGTTATGACCGGCCTTTGTGTTCTGGACAGCAGCAGAGGAATTTGTGATACTGAGGTTGAGATCACTGATGTGTATTTTCGCACTTTGCATCCAGAGGAGATAAATGCTTATCTGGATTGGGAAGAGTGGGTCGACAAAGCAGGCGGATACGGTATTCAAGGGAAAGGAGCCCTGCTGATCGAAAAAATTGAGGGATGTTATTTTAATGTTGTTGGTTTGCCTATAAACAGACTTTATATCATGCTGGGTAAACAGGGCGTACACTTACTGGGAGGGAAAACGCCTGATGGATTACCAGTTTGGGATCAAGGACATGCCTCCGGAGATGCGTCCCCGGGAGAGGCTTAGTATTCATGGTGAAACAAATCTTTCCGAGGCGGAATTGCTGGCGATCATTATTGGCAACGGAACCAGAAATGTCAGTGCTTTGGAATTGGCCAACCGGTTGTTAGTTCACTTCCAAGGTTTGCGTAATATCAGAGAAGCAGATTTTGATGATCTGATCAAAATCAAAGGCATTGGTCCGGCCAAAGCGATTACGATAAAAGCTGCCATCGAATTAGGCCGGCGTACTGCCTTGGATGTTAAAATAAAAGATTTTATCCATTCACCGGAGGATGTCAGCCGGTTGTTGATGGATGAAATGCGGTATCTGGATCGGGAACATCTGTATGGTCTGTATCTGGACCGTAAAGGCGGGCTGATAAGCAAAGAAGTCATATCCATTGGCAGCTTGTCAAGTTCGATCGTCCATCCCCGGGAAGTTTTTAAAGTGGCAGTGAAATGCAGCGCTTCATCTGTTATTGTGGCGCATAATCACCCCAGCGGTGATCCGACCCCCAGCCGGGAGGATTTCGATATTACCCGCCGACTGGCCGAAGCAGGCAAAATCATGGGGATTGAATTGATCGATCATTTGGTTATCGGCCATAAGAGTTACTGCAGTTTGAAAGAAAAGGGAGCAATATAAGTTTTTAAGGAGGCAATACGGAAATGATATTCGGCAAAGATATGGGAATAGATTTAGGAACGGCCAATACACTGGTACATGTCAGAGGCAAAGGCATCGTCATCAGGGAACCTTCAGTAGTGGCAATTGAGAACCAGACCGGCAAGGTCCTGGCCGTAGGTGAGGAAGCCAAGCAGATGATCGGCAGGACACCCGGCAATATTATTGCGATACGGCCGATGAAGGACGGAGTTATTGCTGATTTTGACGTAACCCAGTCCATGCTGAAATACTTTATCAATCGTGCCATGGTACAAAAAAGCTTGTTTGTAAAACCGCGTATTATTATTAGTATACCCACAGGCTGTACCACCGTGGAAGAAAGAGCGGTACGTGAGGCAGCATTGTCGGCAGGTGCCAAAGAAGCATTTCTGATCGAAGAACCGATGGCAGCAGCCATTGGTGCGGGTTTGCCGGTATATGAACCGACCGGCAATCTTATTGTTGATATCGGCGGCGGCACGACCGAAGTAGCCGTTATTTCCCTGGGCGGTATTGTTACGGCCAGATCAGTCCGGGTGGCCGGTGACAGTATGGACAGTGCCATCATCAATCATTTAAAAAAGACCTATAATGTTTTGATCGGTGAACGCAGTGCGGAGTTAATCAAAATGAATATTGGTTCAGCACTGTGGGAAGGACCGGAAGAATTTTATGAAATCCGGGGCCGCGACCTGATCAGCGGATTACCCAAAACGGTTGAGATTTCATCCAGTGAAATTCAGCTGGCGCTAAAAGAAACGGTTGAACAAATCGTGGAAGGGATCAAGGAATGTTTGGAAAAAACTCCACCTGAGCTTGCTTCTGATATCATGGACCGGGGAATTGTTATGGCCGGAGGAGGTTCGCTCTTAAAAGGTCTGGATAAACTGATTGGTCGTGAAACCCATATGCCGGTATATGTGTGTGAAGAGCCGCTGCTGGCAGTTGCCCGGGGAACCGGAGTAGTACTGGAGAACATTGAACAGCTGAAAAAAGTGCTGGTATCCATGAAGAAAACATTTTAGCCAGGTGAACAACTGTGTTTAAGTTTGTTGGGAAAAAGGGTTTTTGGATTCTACTGGTGGTGGCGGCGATTTTCCTGGTCCTGATGCATTATAGTCCCGGCACCAGAACCGAAATAACCACGGCAGAAAAACTGCTGCGAGAAAGTTTAACCCCCCTGCAGAATGGATTGAGCGGGCTGAAAAGGGGTCTATCTTCTGTGAGCACAGGTTTGGAAAACAAACAGGAATTAGCCCGTCAACTTGAGCAAATGAAAAAACAAAATGATAAATTGAGTTTGGAAAATCAGCAGTTACGGGAGTTTAAGGCCGAGGCGCAGCGATTAAAGACTTTGCTGGATTACAAGCAAGCCAATCAGGAACAATACGACCTGGTTGTTGCCAGGGTTATTGGGCGTCAGCCCAACAACTGGTTTAAATTTATTACCCTCGATAAAGGTGCCAGGGATGGAATAAGCCAGGGAATGCCGGTGATCAGTGCTGATGGACTGGTAGGCAGGGTCAGCAATGTAAGCTTTAACTCATCCCAGGTGACTTTGATCACCGACCGCGAGATGGCTGTGGGGGCAATCACGCAAAGCAAACGTGAGACCCAGGGTATAATCGAGGGCATGGGACAATCAAATTCTTTGCGGATGATCAATATCCCGTATTATTCAAAAATCAGCCGGTATGAGCGGGTGGTATGCTCCGGCTTGTCACAATTTTATCCCAAAGGTGTCCTTATTGGTTATGTTCAATCCGTTGAAAAAGAAGCCAACGGATTGCTGCTTACGGCTACGATTACCCCGGCAGTTGCGTTTGACAAGCTGGAGGAAGTGATGGTGATCACACAGATCCATGCTCCGGCGGATGTCTCTGATGAGCAGAAGGAGTAACTGACGTGCGTTTTATTGTATTAGCCCTGCTGCCTTTACTGGCTATATTTTTCCAGTCCACTTTTTTCGCCAGTTATAGTATAAAAGGTGTAGTACCTGATTTGGTGTTGGTTTTCGTTATATTTTACGCTTTGCTGAACGGTGCCGACAAAGGAGCTCGATATGGACTGCTTTGCGGTTTGCTGGAAGATCTTTATACGGGGCGTTTTATCGGGATGAATGCCGTGAGCAAATCAGTGACTGCGTATATTATCGGGAGGATGCAACACCGTGTATTTACGGAAAATGTAGCGGTAGGCATCATAAGTGTTGTTATTGGCACTTTGTTAAATACCTTCCTGCTGCTGATTATTGCCCTGGTTTATTTTGCTGCGTTTAATCTTACCACCAGTTTTTTGATGGATACGCTTTACCAGGTGGGTTATAACGTTTTACTGACGACTCCGATTTATTTATGGTATTATCAGTCTTCCAAGCGAGGCTTGCTGAAGGATACAGGGGAAAGGTAAATGAAAACACTGCCGCTGCAAAACAGATTGAAGATATATATTTACGTTATCTGCGCATTGTTGGTCGTACTTGGTTTACGGCTGGCGATCGTGCAGATTTTTCATTCTGCGGAATACCAAACCAAAGCCAGTGAGAACCGGATTCGTCTGCTTCCCGTTCTGGCTTCCCGCGGGGAGATCTATGACCGCAACGGAGAGACCCTGGCCGCCAACGAACTGGTTTATACGCTCAGCTTAAGCTATCTGGAAGGAAACGATCAAAAAAAAATCGTTCGCCAGCTGGTTACGCTTTTGCAGCCATATTATCCTGAAGTAACGGACAGCCAAATCGAAGAAAAAATCGAACTGCAGAAATACCGGCTTTATGAACCGGTGGTTATCATGCGCGATATTCCCTGGGAACTGGCGGTTAAAATTGAGGAGACCCGTCAGGATCTACCCGGCGTTTCTGTTAATATCGAGCCTCTGCGAGTCTACCCGCAGGGAACACTGGCCGGCCATGTCATGGGTTATATCCATTCCATTAATCAAGAAGAACTTGCCGCCAGCGGAGAAAAGTACAGCATTAATAGTCTGATCGGCAAATCCGGCGTAGAAAAAGTATATGAAAGCCAATTGAGAGGCAAAGACGGTGCGCGCAGAGTGGAGGTCGATTCCCAGGGCAGACCGATGGGGGAACTGGTTACGATGTCCCCGGTGCCAGGTAAAAACCTGACTCTGACGTTGGATATGAAATTGCAAAAGGTTATGGAAGCCAGCATGGAAAGCAACCTGCTAAGAATCCAGCAGGCTCATCCCAAAGCCAAAGTTGGTTCAGCTGTTTTATTGGATGTCAAGACGGGTGAGGTACTGGCCATGACCAGCAGTCCAGTTATGAGGCCGGATGATTTCAAAGGCAAATTAGCGTCCTCCATGGTATCGTATTATTTCCCCTCCGGAGACAAATATAATCCGATGGAACCGGGGGCAGCCGTCAATCGTGCGATTCAGGCCCAGTATCCTCCGGGCTCGACCTTTAAACCGATCACCGGTATGGCTGCACTGGAATCTGGTAATCTTGATCCATTAAACGATTTGATCAATTGTCAGGGCCGTTACTGGATCGCGCCTTATATTTCCTGTACGGGTGTACATGGTAATGAAAATTATTTCAGCGGCATGGCCGACTCCTGCAACACGTATTTTCAGGAAGCAGGACGTCGCGCCGGCAAGGATAATATCATAAAAACTGCCCAGGATTTTGGTCTGGGGCAAAAAACCGGCATCGATCTCAGCGGAGAAACCAGCGGTCTGGTCCCCACCCCAGCCTGGAAAAAAGAGATCAACGCCATTCTTATCAATCGCAAATACGATAATCTGCGTAAACAGTTGCAGGAAAAATATGAAAATCTGATCGCTGCAGCCAAAGACGAGCAGGAACGGGAAACGCTGCAGAAAGATCAAAAAAACGAGAGTGCCAAACTGGAAGCCCAGTACAAGATCGATTACAATTTTGATACCAAATGGCAGGCTTTTGATACATTTAACATGTCTATCGGCCAGGGTTCCAACCAGTATACAGTGATCCAACTGGCCAATTATACAGCCACTATTGCCAATGGCGGATACCTGATGGAACCGCATGTGGTGAAAAAAATTACCGACCCAAACAGCGGACGGGTCACCGAAATCAAACCTAAAGTCGTCCGCAAGACATCGGTTTCAGCCAATACACTGGCCCTGACCAGACAGGCCATGAAGGCCGTAACCGAGGAGGGAGGTACGGCCAGTTTCCTGTTTACCAACTTCCCGGAAAATATTTCGATTGCATCCAAAACCGGAACTGCCCAGACCGGACGGGTGGGCGATATATCTTTGAGCGAATTCCATGGCGTATTTATTGCCTTTGCTCCGGCGGACGATCCCCAGATAGCTTTTGCCGGAGTGATCGAATACGGGCAACATGGCAGTGAATCAGTCGGATACGTGGCCAAAGATTTGTTTGAACAATATTTTGGTCTGGTTGACCATTATGCGGCCATTACCGCTGCGGAAGAAAAGGCCAAGAGCAATCTGCAAAAACAAGCCGGTGCTGAAACTGATAACACCGTTAATAAATTGGATAACGGCGATACTACGTCCAAAGAATAATAAGACATTAAAAAGTCGAGGCAAATGGCGAATAATTAAATAATTTTCTTGGGGGAGAACGACCTTAATAGAGGAAATGCGAGTGCATTTCCTCTATTATTATTTTTTTCAATAAAGGTAAAATATGGATTGAAAAGAATTAGAAAGTAAATAGAGAGTTGGTTTTGAACAGAGCAGATGGGAGGCTTATAAATGTCTGTAGAGGTAACGCCGGAAGGTAGAGGGGCAGAACTTGTCATTAATTTAAAAGCGTGGGGAAGCTTCGCAGATATGAAAGCTGAATTGGAAAGAAATCTGACTACGATTGACAGCTATTTAATGGGCAGCATGGTAAGTATTGACGTGGGAAATAAAAGCATAACCGAAAGGCAGCTGCGGGAAATGGAGGATATCCTGCTGGAACATGGCTTTCATATGAAAGAACTGATCAACGGGGAAGAACCCAGGTCTGATCCTGGCCGCCTGCGTTTTTATCAGGGCTTTGATGAGGCAGACAATCAGGTGAGTAATAATACCACCCTGATCTATCGCAGTTTACGCTCGGGACAGAAATATAGAAGTGAAGGGAATATGGTTGTTCTGGGAGATATAAATCCCGGCGCCGAGGTGGTTGCCGGGGGGAATATTCTGGTTATGGGAGCATTGAAGGGAATCGCCCATGCCGGTGCTTACGGGGATGAAAGTGCTGTTATTGCTGCCTTTCGCCTTAATCCCATTCAGTTGCGGATCGCCAACCATATTACCCGTCCTCCCGGTTATCAATACTCCGGAACTGGCTAAGATCCGGGCAGGAAAGGTCGTTATTGAAAAGCTAAAAATATGATTGGGGGCTAATGGAATGAAAAGTAAGGTACTGGTGATTACTTCCGGTAAGGGAGGAGTGGGTAAAACCACTACAACTGCCAATCTTGGAACAGCGTTGGCGATGCTGGGCAAAAAAGTGGTTATGCTCGACACCGATATCGGCCTGCGCAATCTGGATGTGGTCATGGGTTTGGAAAATCGAATTGTTTTTGATATTGTTGATGTGGTCAACGGCAATTGCAAAATCAAACAGGCGCTGATCAAAGACAAGAGATTTGAAGGATTGTGTCTGTTGCCAGCAGCGCAGACCAAAGACAAGACTGCTGTTACACCCCATCAGATGAAAAACCTTACCAATGAGCTCCGCAAAGACTTTGATTTTATACTGGTCGACTGCCCGGCCGGGATCGAACAGGGTTTTAAAAATGCCATCTCCGGTGCCGATGATGCTGTAGTCGTTGCAACTCCGGAAATATCTTCCGTGCGGGATGCAGACAGAATTATTGGCTTGCTGGAAGCGGCAGGTCTTAGTAACTCAAAGCTGATCATCAATCGTATGCGTAATAAAATGGTGAAACGCGGCGATATGATGGATATCAATGACATACTGGATATTCTCTCCATCAATTTGCTGGGTGTGGTACCTGAAGACGAGGCCATAGTGGTGTCCACCAACCGTGGTGAACCAGCCGTATTGGAAAACACATCCCGGGCCGGAGATGCCTATCGGCGCATTGCCAGACGTTTGACCGGGGAAGATCTTCCGATCGAATCGATGGATGATTCCTTGAATTTGGTGGACAGATTTAAAAAAATACTTAAGTTAGCCAGGTAGGGGGGGTTCATTTTGTTAGAACTGATAAGCAGAATATTTGGCAGGGAAACTAATTCCAAAGATATTGCCCGTGAAAGATTGCGTCTGGTTCTGGTGCATGATCGCTCTACGGTATCTCCGGAAGTTATCAGTTTGCTTCGCGATGATCTGATCCAGGTGATTCAGAAGTATCTGGATATTGATCTGGAAGGATTGCTGGTCAATATCGAAGGGGAAGACAATTCAGTTGCCTTGATTGCCAATATCCCTATCAGAGGGATGAAACGAGCGTCCGCTATTTAAACGGCGAATCATTTCTGATTTTATTATTTCGACGGATAAATGAAAGATTAATGATTATCCCGCTTAATCGTATGTAAATACGGATTAGGCGGGATGGTTGCTTTTGTAAAGAAAAAACACCGCTTGTTAACCGGCCGGGAAAAAACTATACTATATTATCGGCTCAGTTACAGCCAACCAAAATTAAACATTTA
>JAGFXV010000391.1 GCA_017861475.1 Bacillota bacterium
TGCCTGCCAGATAAAAACTTCTATTTTTTCCCTAAATTTAAAATGTTAAACTACAATAAATTCAACTTTTAAATTGGCAGGGGGTTTACGAAGCATATGAATGATCATTACCAAAGGTTGGAACAGATTTATTTACAAGCACCGTATAATAGATTACTTTATGATGATACAACCATAAAGATCAGCACGGGGCGGGCCGAGATTTCCACCCGGGTCAGTCCTCGTCATCATCATGGTGGCGGCGCTTTGCATGGTTCAGGATATTTCAGGCTTCTTGATGATGCCGCTTTTTTTGCTGTTAATTCTACCATTACTGATGCTATGGTTTATACGGTTTCATTTACTACACAATTTCTGAAGCCTGTGCAAAGCGGGATCATAACCGCCATCGGAGAAATCAAACATAGCTCCAGTAACTTGTTTATCGGCGAGTCCAGCCTTTTTAATGACAAAGGTCAGCTGATCGCGCTGGGTCGGGGTGATTTTATGAAGAGCAGGATCGATTTAAAAACCATTCCTGGTTACTTATATTAAACGTGTAAATTGGGTATAAATTGAACAATCAAATCAATTTATTCAGCAAGCCCCTCTCCGCCGAAGATTTATCAATTTCATAAAAGACCTGCAGGCGATCTGCAGGTCTTTACTTTGAATACTTTATTTTTGATGCATCTGAGTATATGAACCCGGTGAAAAACCCAGTTCGTCTGAGCAGGAGAACCCGACTGATCAGTCTAACTGGAAGGGATTATAAATTACACCGTAATCATAATTGTCATGACCCTCCCGACGTTTCAGATAATTAACCACCCAATAAGTCAATGGTGTTACTGCCGTTTCATAAGCAATTTTGAAAAGATACTGAAAAAGCATCATCTGCCCAAGAACGCCTGTCGGCATCGTTCCTGCAAAGGCCAACGTGATAAAAATAACCGTGTCGAGTCCTTCGCCGGCCAAACTTGAACCAATCGTGCGCAGCCAGAGATGCCGTCCTGCAGTCAGTATTTTCAAACGTGATAAAAGGACTGAATTGCAGAATTCCCCGGTCAGATAAGCCACCAGGGAAGCAAAAACAATACGGGGAGTCATTCCCAGGACGATTGCAAAAGCAGATTCAGATTCAAAAAATCCCGGTGAAGGTATGGCCATGACCAGTGTAAAAATTCCTGCCATTAATAAATTGCAGATAAAACCCAGCCAGATAACCAGACGGGTCTTTTGAAATCCGTATACTTCAGTGAGAACGTCTCCCAATATATAGGTAAGCGGGAAAAGGATGACCGCCCCCGGCAAAACCCATCCGGCAATCAAAATCAATTTTCCGGTAATTACATTGGACAACAATAAGCTGCTGACAAAAAGGATTGATATGATTAAGAAATAAGAAGAATAATTTTTTTCGCTCGGCAAGACGTGCAACCTCCTATTAATAAACGATGATCAAGACGTAATCTATTATATTGGTACTACAGTTGTTTGTAAAATTTAATCAACTGTTTCCTTTCTCCAGTCGCGTGCCATTTCCAACAATAACTCACGCTGATTCTGCTCCGGATTTTCAAGCACTATGGTCAGGAGCCTCTGCAGCGTTTCTCCCAGCAATATTCCCGCTTTATAACCAATGGTGACAAGATCATCCCCGTTCACAGCCAGATCTTTGATGGTCAAGGGTTGCTTTGTATCGAGAATATTTTCTATTTCCAGCCGCATTTTTTCAAGTTCAGAAAAATCAAAAGGCGGTGCCGATCCTAATATATCAGCCTTTTGTAGTTCGTACATACGATCCAGGTTGTTCTCCCCCACTTGTTTAATCAGTTGTTTTAAAGAAGAACTCCTTAGCTTCGCATATCGCGTCATATGTGAACCCACCAGATTTGCAACGATATTTATCGTCTGGCCGTCATATTTGAGTCTTTTGAGTATCGTTCGGGTAATTTCCATACCTGTCATATGATGATTATAAAAATGTCCGACCCCGTTCTGATCCACTGTAAAACAGGCCGGTTTGCCAATGTCATGTAAAAGTGCAGCCAATCGAACGTCAATGCGCGCAGGAACGCCTTCCAATACTGCCAGGCTGTGTTCAAAAAGATCTCTGTCGTGGCGGAAATTCCTCTGATCAAATCCCACCATGGCTTGGATTTCCGGGATAACATGAGTCATCAGCCCGCTGGTCTGCAATCCTCGTATTCCTTCAGCGGAACGTTCTGAGGTAATGATAATATTTAACTCATCTCTGACCCTCTCCCTTGCAATCCCGGCCAGAAGATGGTTCATTTGCAAAATAGCCGCATAGGTTGATTCAGTAATCTTTGCATTATATACGGTTGCAAAACGTATCGCCCGCATCATACGCAAAGGATCATCAGTGAACAATTCCTCCGCCCGGTCACAGGTTGCCCTGATCAAACCGGATTTTAAATCAGCCTGTCCCCCCCAAGGGTCGAATAAAGCTCCATTTTCGTCCATGGCCATGGCATTGATGGTGAAATCCCTTCCAGCCAGATCCCTTTCCAAAGCCGAAACCTTTCTGTCCAATTCAACATGTCGGAAAGTACTTAATTCCACCTGCTGATGATCGATCATAACAATGATCGTACCATGTCTTGCTCCAACAGATAGCGTGTGGCTGAAAATATCGCTGATCTGCGCAAGAGTTGCCGAACAGACCATGTCAAAATCCTGTGGTGCTATTCCCAGGATCATATCTCTGACACAGCCGCCAACGGCATAAACTTCGTAACCATGCTCT
>JAGFXV010000062.1 GCA_017861475.1 Bacillota bacterium
GTCAGGAATGCGACGAGCAGATAATCCTTCCCCATGTAAATCCCATCGTCGCTCCCATTGTAGGAGTCATTCCCCTGCAGATATTCTCCTATTACATGGCCATATTAAGAGGGGCCGATGTGGACAAACCGAAAAATCTGGCCAAGTCGGTAACAGTGGAATAAGAATAGGCAGTTTTCATAAAAATCATAAGCGCATGAGATGAATAAGTTTGTTTCATGCGCTTTTTAATGACCAGAAAATGTTTCACGTGAAACATTTTGGTTGCAGGATCAAACCAAGGATGAAAATATTATATCATCATGAACGTCAGCGAAGCTTTGAAACATCAGGTTTGTATGAAATCATTAAACCCCTTCCCGATTTGAAAATCAGGAAGGGGTTTATTATAAACAGCATTTAAGCTGTAACTTTTAAAATCTTTTTTCTTTTGCATCAGCTCAGCTAATTGCTGTTTTGATTGCCCCTCGGACCGAAATCTTCATAGTTATGCCGACCAAACTCTCCACCAGGGCCGCGATCATTAGTTGTAATATATAATGGCATCGTCAGTATGGCAACAACCGCAGCAACTGCCAGAGCCCCACATAAATATTGATATTTCCTTTGCGGAATCAGTTGGTTAAATAGCACTTTGACCTGTTTCCAATGTAATACCAGATGAAAGATTAACATTGCTCCCAATGTGTATGCCAGCGCTTCATGAAATTCGCCTTTCACGAAAAATATTGCCAATATGATCAAGAACATTACAAAATCAAGAATCAGATTGATTTTTCCTCTACTTTTCATCCACATCTCTCCTCAAAGTTTTTCTTTAATGCTTAGTATAGATAACGAAGATTAATTTAATATAAAAAAATTATGAAATTTCTATTAAGAAAATTTAATTTTTCCAGGGAAATTTTTCTGGCTAAGATGCTCAAACAACAATAAGAGTTGTAGAGTCGATAATTTAATGACACTGAACATTGACGTTATAAACTTCGTTTGTTTACTATTGAAAATAATTAATCAATTGGAGCATGTAATTTTATTTTGAAGAAGCAGTGTTGTGAGAGTGGTTGATCATGATCGTAAGCAATTTTTCGTTACGGTCTGATTATTCTCTGGGGGGAGCGATGGAAATGAAAAACATAGACTTCGGATTTGTGGCGGACATTTATGATGATTACGTTAATGTGGATTTTGATATACCGTTTTATAAATCTCTTTGTAAAAGATACCGCGGCAAATCTCTGGAATTAATGTGCGGAACGGGCCGGGTATCCCTCCCGCTTATTGAGGAAGGGATCAGTCTGACCTGTGTGGATTATTCCCAGGAAATGCTGGATGTATTTATTAAAAAAACAAACGGCAAAAAAGCAGCGCTCTTTTGCCAGGACGTGTGTGAGCTTGACATAGGGGAAAAATTTGAATTTATTTTTATTCCGTTTAATTCATTCTCCGAAATAACCGACAGCGGAAAAAGAAAGCAGGCTGTAAAGAGAATTATTGAACACCTGGCGGATAACGGCGATTTTCTGATTACGTTATATAACCCGCAATACAGGATAAAATCAGCGGATGGCAACATGAAATGTTTGGGCAAATTTGATATCTCAAATGATCAAACCTTGATCGTAACCTACTATAACTCGTTTGACAGCGCCTCCAGCCGGATCTTTGGCACGCAATTTTATGAAATATATGACAGTCATAACAAACTGGTTGATAAACGCTTTTTGAACATTGCGTTTTCCCTTGTTTCCATGGATGAAATCAAGCAATTGTGCGACGAATTCGGATTAGCGATCAAAGAAACATACGGTGATTACACATTTGGTGAGTTTAATGATAAAAGTCAATTTATGAATTTCCTGCTCACCAGACGGATGCCAAAATAAATAGAAGGTTGAAAATTTATCCCCGTGAACGAATCATCAAATGAACATTGCCGCCATAAATATACAAGGCTGTCCTCCGCTAGAAAATAGCGGAGGACAGCCTGTTTATATGAGCTATATTCTATACATTTTCTTTATGCTTGACGTCCTACTCTTTATAATTATTTGACCACAGGCAGATTTATAATGAGTGCATAGAAAGAGAAAAGGTTTTATTAGTATTCCTTGCCGGCTTTGGAGATATGTTAACTAAAATGATCAAGAAATCCTTAGTGCAATTTGTGGTGACAAATCTTAATTCCCGGAATCAGGGATGAATAACATTGGAGGGAATAAAGTGTCAGATATGGTATTAGGAGCAATTATTGCTGCCGGTATGCTTATTTATCTTATCTACTGCCTTATGAACGCGGAGGAACTCTAAATGAAAAACATGGATTTTCTTCAAATCGCAATTTTTTTCATTGCCTTGCTTTTGTTGGCAATCCCTTTGGGAAGGTATATGACCAAAGTATATGAAAAGGAAAAAACTTGCCCGGACAAAATTTTACTTCCCTTGGAAAAATTAATTTACCGTTTAGCCGGGATTGATGCAAATTGTAAAATGAACTGGCGTGAATATCTGGCGGCGGTTTTATGCTTTAACCTCATTGGAATTCTGGTACTGTTTTTAATTCTGCTGCTGCAAGGCGTCCTGCCACTTAATCCGCAGGGTTTTGCCGGCCTGAAATGGGATCTGGCATTAAATACTGCCGTCAGCTTTGTTACGAATACAAATTGGCAGGCCTACAGCGGGGAATCAACCATGAGTTACCTCAGCCAGATGACGGGCTTGACCGTACAGAATTTTTTGTCGGCAGCAACGGGTATGGTTGTGGTCATCGCTTTAATTCGGGGGCTGCGCCGGCGAGAGGGGAATACTATCGGCAACTTCTGGGTCGACCTTGTCAGAACCATTCTCTGGATATTGCTGCCTCTGTCAATTGTCGGTGCGGTATTGCTGGCATCACAGGGAGTAATACAAAATTTCAGTCATTACCTTACTTATACAACCATAAACGGTGGGCAGCAAACCCTGGCCATGGGTCCGGTGGCTTCCCAGGAAGCAATCAAGATGCTGGGGACAAATGGGGGTGGTTTTATGAACGCCAACTCTGCACATCCGTTTGAAAACCCCACGCCCTTTTCAAATTTGCTGGAAATGTTGTTTATTTTCCTAATTCCCGTAGGACTGACGCTTACATTTGGCAGGATGACCGGCAATATAAAGCAGGGCAAAGTCATTCTGGCGGCGATGCTGATCTTGTTTGCTTTAGGCCTTTCCGTATGTTACGGAGCGGAAGACAGCGGAAATCCTCTTTTACAAAGCGCAGGAACTTCGAATTCATTGTCCATGGAAGGAAAAGACGTTCGCTTTGGGTTGGTGAACGATACTTTGTTTACTACCATAACGACTGCTGCATCCTGCGGCGCTGTCAATAATATGCATGACAGCCTTACTCCTATGGGCGGTTTTATCCCCATGCTGCAGATCATGTTGGGAGAAGTGGTCTTTGGTGGAGTAGGGTCGGGCTTGTACGGCATGCTTGTTTTTGTAATCCTCACCGTATTCATTGTAGGTCTGATGGTAGGTAGGACGCCCGAATATCTGGGCAAAAAAATTGAATCGCGGGAAATAAAGATGGCAACATTGGCAGTTCTTGTTCCGGCGGCAACCATACTCCTGTTCAGTGCGACTGCAGCCGTGACTCCGGCAGGGACTTCTTCCATTGCCAATCCCGGACCCCATGGGTTAAGTGAAATTCTATACGCTTTTGCCTCAGGAGCGGGCAATAACGGCAGCGCCTTTGCCGGACTCAATGCCAATACGCTTTTTTTCAACCTTGGCATGGCTTTGGCAATGTTAACCGGACGGTTTGGCGTCATAATACCGGTACTGGCCATTGCCGGCAGCATGGCAGCCAAAAAGACGGTAGCTGCAAATGCCGGGACATTTGAAACGACCGGCCCGCTTTTTGCCGGACTGCTGGTGGGAGTGGTATTGATTATCGGGGCGTTAACCTTTTTTCCGGCCCTGGCCCTCGGCCCAATCGTTGAACATTTCTTAATGTGGGGCGGAAAGGTATTTTAAGGGAGGATTATTGAATATGAATGAATCGTCAAGTGGTCACTCATCCTTGTATGCGGATGCGGTAAAGGAGTCGTTTATTAAACTGAATCCGCAAACCCTTTGGCGCAATCCGATCATATTTGTAGTTGAAGTTTTGGCTGTAATAACAACCTGTTTTATGATAAAAGACATTGCCGGCGGAAAATCTTTTTGGTTTGACGGGCAAATATCCTTCTGGTTATGGTTAACCGTGCTTTTTGCCAATTTTGCCGAAGCGCTGGCAGAAGGCAGAGGCAAAGCACAGGCTGCAGCGCTGCGAAAAACCAGGAGTGAAACCAGCGCAAAAAAAATATTGGGTGATACATGGACAGAAGTAAGTGCAGCGACCCTTAAAAAGGGAGATATTGTTCTTGTCGAAGCAGGAATAACAATTCCCGGGGATGGCGAAGTGATTGAGGGAGTTGCCTCGGTGGATGAAAGCGCCATAACCGGAGAATCTGCCCCGGTTATCAGAGAATCGGGCGGAGACCGAAGTTCGGTAACCGGTGGGACCAAAGTATTATCCGATTGGATCAAAGTTAAGATTACTGCCAATCCGGGTGAAACCTTCCTTGACAGAATGATCCATCTGGTGGAAGGGGCCAGGCGGCAAAAGACCCCCAACGAAATCGCGCTTACTATTTTGCTTTTAGGGTTAACGATTATCTTTGTGTTGGCGGTGGCTACCCTGGAACCGTTTGCACTTTACTCGGGGACCAAATTAACGATTCCGGTGCTGGCAGCGCTGTTGGTTTGTCTTATTCCGACTACAATCGGCGGGTTGCTCAGTGCGATTGGAATCGCCGGAATGGACAGAGTGCTGAAACGAAATGTTCTGGCCATGTCAGGCCGGGCCATCGAAGCTGCCGGTGATGTTGATGTGCTTCTTCTTGATAAAACCGGAACGATTACCCTTGGCAACAGAATGGCGACAGCTTTTTGGCCTGCACCCGGCATAAGTGAAGAACGGTTGGCAGATGCGGCCCAACTTTCTTCACTGGCTGATGAAACTCCTGAAGGCCGCAGTATCGTGGTTTTGGCCAAAGAAAAATACAAACTGAGGGAAAGGGATATCTCAGGACTTGGAGCAAAATTTATCCCGTTCAGTGCCCATACTCGAATGAGCGGAGTAGATTTGCCTGATCGGGTCATCCGCAAAGGTGCCCTGGACGCGATTGAAAAATATTTGATGAGCCAGCACAGTCAGCTTGATCCGGAGTTGAAAAGTATAGTTGAGGATATCGCCAAAAAAGGCGGCACACCACTGGTCGTTACCGAGGATTCCAAGGCGCTGGGAGTTATTTATCTGAAAGATATCGTCAAGGGCGGAATGAAAGAGCGCTTTACCCAGCTTCGCCGTATGGGAATCAAGACCATTATGATCACCGGAGACAATCCCTTGACTGCGGCGGCGATTGCAGCGGAAGCGGGGGTTGACGATTTTCTGGCAGAAGCCACGCCGGAAGCCAAACTAAAATTAATACGGCAATATCAGGCAGACGGCCACCTGGTCGCCATGACCGGAGATGGTACCAACGATGCCCCGGCGCTGGCCCAATCTGATGTTGGAGTAGCGATGAACAGCGGCACCCAGGCAGCCAAGGAGGCCGGTAATATGGTGGATCTGGACAGCAATCCCACCAAGCTGATTGAGGTGGTGGAAATAGGCAAGCAGCTCCTGATGACAAGAGGATCTTTAACCACATTCAGTATCGCCAATGATGTTGCCAAATATTTTGCCATTATTCCGGCGTTGTTTACGATCACCTATCCGCAACTGGAAGTGTTGAATATTATGCACCTGGCAACTGCGCAAAGTGCAATTCTGTCGGCAGTTATTTTCAATGCACTTATCCTTGTGGCACTGGTTCCCCTGGCCTTGCGCGGGATTACCTACCGGCCTCTGGGGGCAGCCGTCATTCTGCGCCGCAATTTGCTGATATACGGACTGGGAGGGTTGATGGCACCTTTCCTCGGGATCAAACTCATTGATCTGCTTCTGGTTGTTATGGGATTGGCCTGATCAAAATGCAGAAAGGATGTGTTTTTTATGTTAAAGACATCTGTCCGGGCCCTGGTCTTGATTCTGATTATGACCGTGCTGACAGGAGTTGTTTATCCGCTGGCGGTGACAGGTATTACGGCTTTGTTTTTTCCTGCCCAGGTGCATGGGTCTTTGCTTTATAAAAACGGAAAAATGGTTGGTTCAGCTCTTATCGGGCAGAACTTTTCAGATCCCAAATACTTTCAGGGACGTCCGTCATCAGCCGGTCAGGATGGTTATGATGGCACCAGTTCCAGCGGTTCAAATCTGGGGCCGACCAACAAAATTTTGTTGGAAGCGGTCGCTGCACGTGCGGATAAAATCAGAGCTGCCAATGATCTGAATAGTACTGCTCCCGTACCGTCTGATCTGGTCACTTCCTCTGCTTCCGGACTTGATCCCCACATCAGTCCGACGGCTGCCAATTTGCAAATTGCACGGGTAGCAAAAATCAGAGATTTAAGTGAAAATGAAGTAAAGGTATTGGTTAATCAAAATACAGAAAAAAGTCAATTTGGATTCCTGGGGGAACCCCGAGTGAACGTACTGAAGCTTAATCTGGCCCTGGATGCGCTTATAAAAGGAGAAGATCGTGAATAAAGAAAAACGCATGGATCCCGATACCATTTTAGCGGGTCTGGAAGTACCGGGCAGAGGTAAACTTACAATATTCCTGGGTGCGGCAGCCGGGGTCGGCAAGACCTATACCATGCTGGAAGCAGCTCATGATCGTCTTGCTGAAGGTTTTGATGTGGTTGCCGGGTATGTGGAAACTCATGGGCGCAAAGAAACGGAGGCCCTGCTAAAGGGACTTCCTATTGTTCTGCTCAAATCCATGGAATATAAAGGCCGTCAGTTCATGGAAATGGATCTGGATGAACTGCTGAAACGACGACCGGAAATCGCACTGGTAGATGAACTTGCGCATACCAATGTACCCGGAGCAAGGCATAACAAGCGTTATCAGGATGTTGAAGAACTGCTGTCAGCCGGTATAAATGTCTATACGACAGTTAATATTCAACACCTGGAAACGATGAATGATATTGTCGCTCAGATAACCGGCGTTGTTGTAAAAGAAACTGTGCCCGACAGAATCCTTGAAATGGCTGCCCAGATAAGGCTCGTGGATATTCCTCCTGAAGAATTGATCCAGCGGTTTAAAGAAGGCAAGGTATATGTTCCCGATCAGGCTAATGACGCGCTTAAAAAATTTTTCCGCCCCGGCAATATCAATGCGTTGCGGGAGCTTGCCATGCGATACACTGCTCAAAGGGTGGATCACCAGTTGGAGTCGTATATGCAAATGCACGGAATCGTGGGCCCGTGGCCGGCGGGTGAAAAGCTTATGGTTTGCATTAGTGCCAGTCCATTTTCAGCGCAATTACTTCGTATCGCCAAACGTATAGCCAATGGATTGCAAGCAGAAC
Source organism: Bacillota bacterium (assembly GCA_017861475.1). GTDB lineage: Bacteria > Bacillota > Syntrophomonadia > Syntrophomonadales > Syntrophomonadaceae > Syntrophomonas_B. The sequence goes on from JAGFXV010000062.1 coordinate 7,510, forward strand.
TCCTGGCGGTTTATGTGGAAACCCCCAGACGTTTTCCGGTTACAGAAACAGAAAAGGATTCATTGGCCAAAAATATTCAACTTGCG
>JAGFXV010000392.1 GCA_017861475.1 Bacillota bacterium
GCTTTTGGGTAGTTTTCATATATAAACCTCCAAATTAAACCACCATAAACAGGATCATTAAAAAGAACGATTCATGGTTTATGATTTAGTTTCCTTTCCATACTTTAATCAGTTAACTATAATGAAATTTCTTGGAAATGAGAATTGAAAATATGTTATCGTTAATAACAATAAGTTATTAATGGAGTAAAATTAAATGAATACGGACCAATTAAAATGCTTTGTCCTGGTAGCAAAAAACCTGAATTTTGCCAGAGCAGCAGAAGCTCTTTGTATTACGCAGCCCGCAGTAACCAAGCAGATTAATTCTCTGGAAAAAGAACTGGGAACCAAACTGTTTATAAGAACTACCCGCCATGTTGAACTCACACCGGCTGGAATGATATTCTATGAAGATGCCAATGAGCTTCTGACAAAATCACAGCGTGCAACAACCCGAGTCAACTCCCAGACTGCCAGTACATCCGCTATATCCATCGGGTTGAGCAATCATATCACTCTTCAGTATCTTTCAAATGTCATAAAAGAATTTCACGAGCTTTATCCTCTTGTACATCCAAACATTCATGTGCTGAATCATAACGCGGCAGTGAACCTTTTTTTAGACAAAAAGCTTGACCTGCTCTTCTTTTACAAAGAAAACCTAACGAGCACTTCCGGTGTTTCCTTTAAGGAGCTAAAAAAGGATTCTTTATTCTGCATCGTTCCCTTAAATCATCCGTTTGCCATAGCGGATGCAATAACAATGAATGATTTGAAATCCGAGGTCATCATTGCGTGTAATCCGCTAAATAGTCCGCTGTCCGTATCCCAATTTCAAAACCAGCTCCTGAAAGAACATCCTGTAGATAGGGTGTATTATTGTGATTCGATCGAAGTTTCCCACTGCATGGTAAAAGCAGGTCTCGGAATATCGATTCTTCCAAGTCTGCTCTGCTTTAAGTCTGATGATTTTACTACAATTCCTCTAAAAAACATCCCGAACATTTCTTTTGGTGTGTTTCATCATGATATCGATGACAATGTATTCATAAAACAATTTGTTAAAATATCGAAGAAACATTTTTTGTGAATCTGCGAGAATGAGGATTGATAGATAGTGTTTGCAGAGTTAAATAGGATTACTGAAAAACCGGATCTTTATTGTTGCTATACGGCTGAGGCACTCTAATCCTGAAGGTATATTCCGACGTAAAAGGCACCCCGTTTAGTGCCGAATCTGATATTATAGCAGTGGTATTAAGAAAAAAATGATCATCCATTATTAGTGCCGGACGTGAGGGAAAAACACATTGACGAAAAAATTATACATAACCGAAAAACCATCTGTGGCTGACAGCTTTGCCAGTGTATTAGGGTTGGAAATATCCAAATCCGATCGGGGCAGGGGATTTGCGGAAAACGATAAAGCAATCATCAGTTGGTGCTATGGACATCTGGTGACGATGTCCTACCCGGAGGTCTACGATCCTGCCTATAAATCATGGCGGGTGGAGCATCTGCCTATAATACCGCAGGAATATAAATATGAGATTGTTAATAATGCTGGAGCTAAAAAACAATTTGCAGTGATACAAAAATTGATGCACCGTGAGGATGTGTCCATGATTTACTCCTGTACAGACAGCGGACGCGAAGGGGAGTATATATTTCGTCTGGTTTATCAGGAAAGTAAAACGAATAAACCGGCCAAACGAGTATGGATATCCTCCCAGACGGAAGATGCCGTAAGAAGAGGAATCGAGGAAGCCAAGGATATTCACGCGTACGATCCCTTGGCTCGGGCTGCCTATTGCCGGGCCAAAGAGGATTGGCTTTTTGGCATGAATTTCAGCAGAATTTACACCTGTCGGTACGGCAAGGATTTGGCGGTCCGGCTAAAAGAAGATAAAAGACCGGTCATTGCCATTGGCAGAGTGATGACCTGTGTCCTGGGGTTGGTTGTCGATCGTGAATTGGAAATCAGGAACTTTGTCCCCAAAATTCATTACGGGGTTATGGCCAGCTTTTTGTCTCAAACGAGCGGGATTGCTTATAAGGGGAAATGGCAGCCTGCAAAGAACAAGGGTGCCAAAAAGGACGATCAGCCTGGCGAAGAGGAAAAATATCTTAGCCAGGAGGAAGCGCAGGCGATTATTGACAAGTTAAACGGGCAGGAGGCCACCGTCAAAAAAGTGGAGGTCAAAATAAAAAAGGAACCGCCTCCCTTGCTTTTTAATCTGGCTGAATTGCAATCGGAAGCCAACAAGAAATTCAAACTCCCGGTCGATAAAACGTTGGAGATCGCGCAGAGCCTCTACGAGAAAAAACTGATATCTTACCCGAGAACAGACAGTAGGGTATTATCTACAGATATTATTAGTGAAATTCCCAAAGTCCTGAATGGACTGTACAAGAATGCAGCGTTTAAGGACGCAGTCATAAGAATCAAAGATTTTGGCAAGCTGGCGATTGATAAATCCACCAAGCGGTTTGTGGATGACAGCAAGGTCACCGATCACTATGCCATCATCCCCACCTATGTGGCGACTGATCTGTCCAAATTGAATGAAGACAGCCGCAATGTTTACAGCCTGATTGTGAAACGGTTTCTAGCTATTTTCTACCCGGCTGCCGAGTATAATACGGTGAAGGTAGAGACGGAAATCAAAGGCGAAATCTTTATCACCCATTCCAAGACGTTAAAAAACTCCGGCTGGAAAGAGATTTATGAAGTCACTTCTGCCAAAGACGAGGAGGAACTCTCC
>JAGFXV010000393.1 GCA_017861475.1 Bacillota bacterium
CATTTTGGACAGTTATCCGGCCTCCAGCAGTCACAGTTACCCGGAATGGGAGAATTGGACCGCCAAGCGTGGCATTCGCGGAGTTACTTACGGTGATGAAAGATTGCGCCGGGTTATCAGCCGTTTGCGTTGGTTTGAAAAATGCCAGGATTCATTTGAGCAACAGATCATCTCATCTGCCATTGGCGGTGCTGAATCTTCTCCGCTGAAAAAAATCCAGGTCAGAGCAATCATGAATTCGTTAGAGCGCTATGATTTTGTAAACAAGATTTTGCAGGATCGTTATGCCCAGAATTATGCGGGGTATTATCAGCTCATAAATCGAGTCAGAAATCTTGCCTATCAGGAAGATCCCAAATGGGCCAGCCGCCACCCGTCTTACGGCTCCTCTCCTTATTATGACATGCAGGGACTGGCTTACTTGGAAATCGCCGCACGGCTTTTGGATCATCTCAGGCGTGAAGCCAAAGTCAGTGAAGACGAAAAACAAACCATATCTATTGCCGATTGGGATTTTGATGGTCGGGATGAGATCATTATGTTCAATCGCCAGCAAAGTTTGGCAATCGATACAGAGGGCGGATGTGTTCATTATCATCATGTATTGGCTGCAGATCTGGCAGAAGCAAGCGATCGTCTGGCTTTTGTCCTGAACCGTGATTTTGCTGAAATTGATGCCTATCATTCCGTTTATCGATATGCCTGTCCGATCGTAATGACGGAAACTGACAGCAGCCTCAAAGCTGAAATATTTCCGGAAGGAGCCCGCAAAGAAAATTGCCGGAATTCAATGCGCTGCAGCCTGGTCATGGACGATAACAGCCAATTCGTTGAAATCGGTGATTTCGACCGGGCCATTTACAAACTTGAAGAGTTTTTCGAAGGATCGGATTACTACAGAGTCTTGCTCAGTTGTATAAAAAATATTAATGTCAATGGGCAGGCAGGGATTGTTACTATCAGCAAGGAATATATGCTTAAAGATGACGGTTTATCCCTGATCATTAAGGCCCGTCTGGATAATTTAAATACGGGTAAGATTTATCTGGTTCCCCAGGTGGTAAGTTCAGCAGCTCCCTCTGATGAAATTGATTTTCATCCGGTTGCCTGGCTGGGGTTGCCTGAAGGGGAGGGAGACCTAAAAATCTCGATCAGAAATGCGGTCGAATGGAACAAGACAAGTATGGTAACAGTTGATAAATCCTTTTTGGTTCAGGATTTTAATGATATCGATTATGTATTTCAGATTAAATCCGGCAATGGTGATCATTTTACCAATCGGATCAATTACAAGTTCAGCGGGGATGAATTGGAAAAAATTGAAGTCCGCCCGGCGGTTGAAAATTATTATACTGACCTGGTTTTTGAGGGTCAAAGCAGACTGGGTTATCAGAGCTCCGGACTTATGTTAATGCCTTATATTCCTTTAAAAGACGGATCGGTTGAATTCTGTGTGGATATTACATGGGAACTTAATTTCAATCAGGACAGCGCCATAAAAAAGCGGCAGCTTTATCTCATAGAGAATTTTAGAGCAGAATAATAGGAGGGGCAAAGAGATGTTAAAGAAGTTTTTCGATTTTTATTTCGACCAGGTGGATGAAGAAGTTTTGGAACTTTATATGAATTTAATGCCTGGCTGTGATGACCTGGCAGACAGCTATGCCGAAATATTCACTCGTAATGATGAAGAATCGATTGCTTTTTTGTTGGATTTCTACCATGCTACGGCTGAATTGCGTCATAAAAACCAACAACAATCGATCCTTTTTAATACACATGACAACATTTGCTTTCCGTTTTTTGTGGAACAAGTCTGGGATATGCTGGATGAAAAAAACAAAGCTGCTGTTGCCGCCCGGGCAGGCAATGACGAGCTTGCCGCCATTACCGATGCCTTTATTTCAGATGTAGAAATGCGTAACTGGTTTCGCCGGGAAATAGCCGTAAATTTAGGTCAGGATGACTTATTCAGTTTAAATGAAGTAATTGCTCTGCAAAACTTTTCTTCCGGCGGAGAATCTTCTTTTCTAAAATACGTTTATCCCCATGTACAAAATGTCTCCGGCCGGGTACTTGATGCCGGATGTGGTGCTGGTTTTGCTACCATGGTAATGAGCCAGTTTGCAGATGTGTTCTCCATTGATGCTTGCAAGCCAAGGCTGGAAAGAGCAACCGCTCTGTCAAATATGATGAGAAAAGGGGAAAAAGAATTTTTCCCGGGAGTGATAAAGCTAATAGAAGAAGAATTGGGGGATCTGGCTGAAAATGTTCATCTGAATGTAACCGATAACCTTTTAAACGGTAAACCCAGGAAAGTAGAATTTACAGCCGGAAGTATTGATGCTCTGCCTTATCCCGATCAATATTTCGAAATGATCAATTGCCTGGATGTTCTGGAACATACCTATGACCCGACCAAGATCATCCAACAATTTGCGCGGGTACTAAAGCCCGGCGGACATCTATTTATCACCGTTCCTACCAAATTTGGCGAAGTGGTACAACATTATTATGAAGGTCTGGAGGGTTCAATGTTCCCGGCCATGCTGCACCTGCACCATTTTGATCCGCAAATTCTGAACGAAATGTTCAGACAAAATGGCTTTAAAGAATACCAGCTGACCCCTTTTGATTATATGTCATGGGAATCTTTTGTGAAAATTGCCAATCAATCACCGCATACGCAGCTGGTTGCAGAGTTGAAATCCCACCCGGCCGACGAGGTGGCCCTGCAGTTGTTT
>JAGFXV010000394.1 GCA_017861475.1 Bacillota bacterium
CGCAACATTTAAATCAACAAATCCGTTACGTTCCTGACAGGTGATGGTAAAGCCCTTGTAACGTTGAACCAGGATATTGGCAACAATAAATTTTAATCCGTTGATCTCTTCCACCTGGTCTTTATTCGTAACATGCCCAGGCATAATTTTAAAGCCTTCCGGTATATCGCCAAAACCCAGGCTTCCTACGATTCTTAACTGATCCTCGTCACACTCGTTTTCAACCAGCATCTTTTTAATTTTTTCAATTACGTCAACCCGGGCGCTAACAATTGCCATTATAGATCCTCCTTTGCCCATCATCCCAATGTCACGAGCCTGCATGTATGCAACACAGGCAGGCTCGCGGATCGGAAATGATTGGGAACTTTTGCATCAATGAATGTTGCAGATCACTGTTGATTCTAGAGAATATCTTTTCCGGTTCCGGTCGTTGCATACCCTGGCATTAACTTGACCATGAACTTGCCTTTAACAAAATAAACACCCAGTTTTTCAAGTTCTTTTTTGGTCATTCCCAGTTCAGCCAATATTTCTTCAAAAGTTTTACCCGCATCAAACGCCGCCTGGCAAGCAGCTCCTTTGGCTTTGCCGTCCAAGGCCATAAATTCTTCTTTGTTCATTAATGATTCCTCCTGTTAATTAAACTTCAGTTTCAGTTTGGCTTCATAATGAGAATAGCGATGTCTTTTTTTACGATTACCTTATATTTGGGGAGGGCAACCGCGCATGTGACGAAAATTTGTAATGATAACCACTTGAAAAGCACATCAGCAACCGTCTTTTCGACTTAATATCACTATGAAAATGCTGACCGGAAAAAGTTGTTTTGATAAATAGGTGAGGCATTATTTATACAACAGTGCAAAAGATGTGCCAAGCATTCAAAAATCTGATGAATAAGCTCAAAGGCCTTTATTTGGGGAATTCATACCGCAGCAGATGGAAAGGCAGAAATCTCATAATAGGATAATGAGATGAGTTGTTGTGTCAATTTTCGACTGTTACCCGTTATGTTGTATTCTTTAAGTTTCCTATACAAGGTTGAGCGGCTGATTCCCAGCATTTCCGCTGCCAATGGGATGCAGTTATTAGTATGGAGCAGCGCAGTACCAATGGCGGACCGTTCCAAATTTTCCAAAGAGAGCATTTCCCGGATATCTGTGCTTCCGGCATCAATGGATTCCATCTTGATTGGCGCTGTTTCCCTGATAATATAATGGGGCAGGTTTTCTGGTTTGATGACCTCATCCATGGCAGTATTCACGGCATAAACCATGGCATTTTGCAACTGGCGGACATTCCCTGGCCATTTGTATTCGGAGATATATTTCAAAGTGTTGGGGCTTATCTCAGGGGCCTTCCATCCTTGTTTGTGACAGTATTTCGTGACAAAAACCCGGCTGAGCATTTCAATATCACTTCCCCTAACCCGGAGCGGAGGAATATTTACCGATAAAACCGATAAACGGAAAAATAAATCTTCACGGAATTGCCTTTCCTGAATCATCTGGTTCAAGTCTTTGTTGGTCGCTGCCACCAGCCGGAAATCGACTTTTTTGTAACGACGTCCGCCGATACGCATAACCTGTTTGTCTTCCAAAACTCTTAAGAGCACTGCTTGTAATTCCAACGGCATATCTCCTATTTCATCAAGAAACAGCGTACCGCCGTTGGCCAGTTCAATTTTCCCAGGACGACCATTGCGTTCTGCGCCGGTAAAGCTGCCGCCTTCATACCCAAACAACTCGCTTTCAATGAGTTCACGGGGCATGGCCGCACAGTTTACTGCAATATAGGGCCCGCGGGGACGATGCACATTATGGATCGCCTGAGCAAAAAGCTCTTTTCCGGTTCCGCTTTCTCCCAATAACAGAATATTTTCTTCCGAGGTGGCAAATCGCTGTGCCATGGTCAAGCTCATTTTAAATTCCCTGCTTTCCCCCAGGATATCATCGAATTTATAGCTGGCAATGGAACCAGCGCGATTGGCGGAAATGGAATTGATTCTCTCGATCGGATTAAAACGCAGAACCGTCATTTTCACGCGATTGTTGGCTTGATTCATGATCGGACGTATGGATAAAAGAAAGGCCTGTTCTTCATTCCCTGATAAGATATTTTCTTCGATATCTACAGGGTTGCCTGCCTCGATTAAATTTTTTATATCGGATTCTAGATCCAGAAATTCATCGATAGACCGGTTTCCGATATCCTCCGGTTTAAGTTTGAGTATTCTCAGGCCTTCATTGTTGGAATTGAGTATTTTCCCTGCGAAATCAATGGTTATGATTCCTTCATCAACGAATGTTAAAGTTGCCCCCAGGGCATCGTTGACCATGGTCAGGTCATGGTAGCTTTCTTTTAATTTTTGATTGCTGTTCTCCAGTTTTATTTGGGCTTCAACAGCAGCGGCCACGGCAGTTATAAGTCCCAATGTATGAGAGCGGAAATTTTGCATTCTCTCCGACCACGGCTGGTCTGCTATCGGCTGACTTAAAATCAGACTGGCAATTACTTCCCCCTCTTCATTCATAATGGGCGACGCCGAAACCATGATATCCTGCAAAACAGTACAATAATGTTCCGGGCCCCATATTTGAACCGGCTGTTTGAGACGGGCACAAAGAGAATGAACATTGGTGCCTATGGTACCTTCGTTCCAGACCAGACCTGCCTTGGAATCATGTAAAGTAGGCATTCTGGACAGTTCACCTTCCGAATGCAGGAATGCGCCATCCTTATCGCAAACATACATCACATAGCCGCTTTCCAGAATAGCCATCTCATTAAAGGTCTCAATTAACGGAATGATAATATTTATCAGTTGCTGATTTTTCTTCAAGAGGTTTTCAAATTGTTCGGGACTTAAAGTAGGCAGGTGAACATCCATGTTGGGATCAACTCCGAATTGTCTGGATCTGATCCATGAAGCAGCTATTTCCTGGTTGAGATAGGGGCAATTGCTGGGATCGTAAAACTTATTTTCAATAAATTCTTTTTTGCATTGCAGCAACCCTTCCCAAGCTTCCTTGGTCATACCTGAGCGGTTATTTAATGAAGATGCAAAAAAACCCATTTTACCAACCCACTTCTCATTATATTTTTGATTTTTTACTACCATTTTGAAAGGAATAATTCTGTTAAATTTACATGTATGATTATAAACGCAAAAAATGAGAGGTCTCTTCCCAGGTTACAGATAAGAGAAAACCAACCTCTGGTGGGCTTATGTTTATTAATCTAGTTTACCCTTCTTTTCGAAATCTAAAATTATCTCCGTATGACTCCCAAAAAATATAGATGTCATGCATATTGAAAATTTGCCGGGTACGCTAGCTGGGCAGATTATCATATTTACTGGTTCTATATAGAATCAGTCGCTCATTGAAACTATTGTCAGGGTGCTCAACATCATCCAAACACGGAACGATTTTATGCGACCGTTTTTATTTGCTCAAGCTTTTTTACCGGAAACTTAACAGTGACTGATTTGAGCATCACTTATACTTTCCTTTCCTGCTTACAACCATGTTGTCAATTTTCAATTCACTATTATAAAAACATAGCCGGATATTACTTTTTATAAACAATGCAAAAAATGTACCATTGGTTGATTTATGATCTTACCCCTCAACAATTACGGTTTCTCATGTCGCCCCGATAAAATTATCAGTCCTATTATGAGATATCGTATCATATTAGGATTTTATTTTTAACATGTTGTGATATTGTCGATGTGCACTAACGACTTATATATACCCTCTGGCCTCCGTTCTCATAAATGTTCTTGTTCCCGCCTTCCTGAACCGTCTGCCAAATCAGTTCTTTATTCGCAACAATCATTCCGGCAATCGCATCCACCCCATATTGAAAGAGTACCGGTGATATCGGAACACTTGGCCCGAGCAATATCAGCTTGGCATGGCGGGACAACTCCAAAAGCCGGGGCATTGTTTTATTGATGAAAGCAGTACCGGTTATATAAATTAGTTCTTGTTCCGGAAGGATAAATTCACAAGCTGAATCGGGATAATCTCCTGGCTGCGGGTTCCTGTCCAGAACGGATAGCTCGCACATGTTTTTCAGTTCCTCCAGTTTGGGAATATGGCCGACAAACGCTACTTTTTTATACATTTGGGAGAGGTCATTATTGGCAAAAACATTGCCCTCCCCGACACTGCTTTCATCCTTGTCAAAATCACTGGGTTCCGTTATCTCCCATACTTTTTCGGAGGTATTCAGAGTCGAATTAATTGCCGCCAACCCCAGGGATGCGTTTAGCATGTTCCATGACTTAACATGGGATGCCAATTTCTTCAACGGCATGCCCACGATATAACGCAATTCCTCTCCACTTTTGCCTCCTTTCAATGTCTTCGCCATTCCAATGCCCTTTTCACAACCAACGATCGTCCAATGAAGGCCTATCATATACTCAGTTACGGTTAAATCTTCCGGTATTGCGTCAATCAATTCATCATATATCTCCCACATGTGAATAATTCTCCTTTATCATTTTTTTCTTGCTCGCAGGGGCAAGCGACCTTAAAATACCGACCGATGTTCAAAATAAAAAACATGCGGCCGTACCTCATAAGGGAACACAGCAGCATGCTTAATCCATCTGTTTCGCTCTCCTTTCCATACGGGAGGCTGCACGATTTCTCCTGCAACCCTGTGGGTCTCTGGCCCAGGCCTGTTCACCATAGCCTCTGCCTTAGGTCAACAAGCTCGAAGATATTAAATTTTTGTTCGTTTGGGGTTATATATGTCTTTATTGCAAATGTCATACCAAATGACGACAAATCGTAAATATCCCTAAATTTTCGACTTCATTGATTTTTATAAAGGAGGTGTTTTTTTAATTGTGGGAAATTGATTTTCAAAATGAGACTGTAAGTTAAATTTGAAGGGCCATATCGCCGCAGACATAAGGCAATATGAATCGTATATGTTTTAATCATCCCAGCTTTGCAAATATTATACTTATTGAATGCTGTAACTTGCGAATATCGATAATAATTTCATAATTTTACCGTTCTAAATTCGATCAATTCTTTGATATTTCGTACCATGGATCTTTTGTGATATAATTCATATGCAAAAACTAATACACAAAACATTCACAAATTTTGGCCAAGGAGATCTCCCCAATGGACAAAAAGCCAAAAAATAAAAATGATATCACCCCGGAGCGGCTTGAGATCATCAAACAGCGCAAGAAAATGTTTCTGGAAAGTAATGACCAGGCTCTGCTTGACGACCCCGAAATTAAACCGGAAGTAGCTGAATCCTGGATCAGGTCGCGCCAGATGCAAGTCGATCCTTACAAACCCGAGCCACAAGCCTGGTCTTCGCAGGATGCTAAAACCGCTACGGCGCGTTATATACCACTTTTCGATGCCATGCAGCCGTTGATGTATATGTTGAGAGAGGCTATAAATAGTGAATATTCACTGGAATTGATCGGTCGCAATGGAGTTACCTTATTGAGGGAAGGTACCTTTGCCTGCCCTCCCTTTGAGGATCGGGACCAGACCGTTATCTTCTCCGAGAGCACCATGGGAACAGGTGCCCATATTTTGTGTTTACAGCTCAAACGCCCCATCCAGCTGATCGGTCCCGAACACTATTGCATAGAATTGGAAAATGTGATAGCCACCGCGGCACCAATTATGGATGATAATGGTGATGCTTTGGCTTGTGTGCTTTTAACCCAGCCTATGCCGAAAAAAGCCTGGGGTACTGATTTCGTCAGGGAACTCAACCATGCCAAGTGGCTGATCGTATCGATCGCTGCAGCTATCGAGGCCCGGGGCAAGCTTATCTCAAGCCGGGACAGGATCGACTTCATGAGTGAAAGTCTCATCATGAGCAACAACGCCCTGGAAGCAACCCTGGCCAGTATCGATGAGCCGATCATTACCATTGATCGCAACGGTGTTATTATAAACGGTAATCCCGAGGCAGGCTCCATACTGAGATTGTCCCCTGAAGAACTTGGCGAAAAGAATATCACTGACTTTCTGCCCGCTGAATCAAACCTTTTGCCCCT